>NZ_JBGUAU010000017.1:0-135435 GCF_041820985.1 Evansella sp. AB-rgal1 | reverse complement strand
TATTTTAGGTTAACTCAAAAAGCAAGTGCAAATTATTATCATGACGGATGAAAATACGTTATGTTTATGATAAGAATTTTTCACATTATTTGAAATGAGTGTAAGTCCATGAGACTTCTTTACATAACCCGTATTTTCAGGGTAGACATACAGTTGTAGTAAATCATGAAAAGATTATTTTCATTTTATATAATCTTTTGTATGATTATACTAACATAACAGATTACGAAGGTGGGATATAGTTGGGAACATTATGGTATGGTGGAAAAATTCGTACTTTACAACATGAAACTCATGTTGCTGAAGCTGTATACGTGAAAAATGGGAAAATAGTTGAAGTCGGAACAAAAACTAATTTAGAAGATAAGTTTCAAACGGAAATTACGGATTATCAGGCTTTTAGAGGAGTGATGTATCCAGGTTTTGTAGATAGTCATTTACATATGATTGGACATGGGGAAAAGCTAATTCGATTAGATCTATCTGAGGTATGTAGTATTGAACAATTAAATACGGTTTTGAAAAAAGCAGTGGATAACACAGATCCAAACACATGGGTTATCGGAGAAGGTTTCAATGAAAATTTATTCCCTGATAAAGTGGTTCCAAATAGATTAGTGTTAGATAAAATATCTACTAGACATCCAATATATTTGTCAAGAGTTTGCCGACATGCAGCAGTTACAAATACATATGGTCTTCAACTTGCAAACATACATAAACAAACGGAGAACCCTCCAGGAGGGGTAATTGAAAAGGATGAAGAAGGTAATCCTACCGGCTATCTTTTGGATCAAGCGCAAGAACTTTTAAAAGAAGTAATGCCAAAAAAAGATTTTACATATGTGAAGAAGGCATTAGTAAAATCATTAGAAGATTTATATGAAAATGGTTTTGTTGGTGGGCATACAGAAGATTTATTTTATTATGGAGACCCTGTGAGAACATTAACTACATTTTATGAAGTAATAGACGGAGAACAGAAAAAATTTCGAGCAAATCTTTTAGTCCATCATGAAGCTCTCCAGTCTATTCTTGCACATGACCAAGAAGATCATCCTTATGTGGTGTTAGATTCAGTTAAAATTTTCGCTGATGGAGCACTTGGTGGAAGAACAGCATTATTAAGTGTGCCTTATTCGGACGACCCTACCACCTCAGGTGTAGCAATTCATTCTCAAGAAGAATTGGACAACATTGTTCAAAACGCAAGAAAGGTTAATATGTCAGTTGCCATTCATGTTATTGGTGATTTAGCGTTGGAATATGCCGTAAATTCAATAGAGAAATATCCAGTTTCTAAAGGGAAACGAGATCGTCTGATTCATTTACAAGTAACTAGAGAAGATTTGATTGAAAGGTTAAAAAAGTTATCGGTAGTATTGGATATTCAACCTCGTTTTGTAGCATCTGATTTTCCTTGGGTTCAAGAACGGTTAGGAGAAGAAAGAATGCCGTACTCCTTTGCTTGGAAAACGCTGCTTCAGGCTGGTTTGCATTGTGCTGGTGGTTCTGATGCGCCAATAGAACCGGTAAATCCTTTATTAGGAATACATGCTGCTGTCACGCGTCGGAAACTAGAAGAAACTCACGAAGGATATGGTTCTTCCGAAAAATTAACTTTATTTGAATCATTACAATTATTTACAAATGGAAGTGCCACGGCAATAGGAAAAGAAGGAGAAAGAGGGGTAATAGAAGAAGGTTATACTGCTGATTTTACAGTACTTAGTGATGATTTATTTGAACTAGAACCTGATGCTTGGTTAAACGTTCAGGTCTATCAAACAATTGTTGATAATTCAATCATGTATGAAAAAGTAGAAGAACCAATTAGGTAATATCGTTTTTTTTTCTATCAACAAAAAAATCCCAAGGCCAAAATGATACCTTGGGATTGATTTTATTGTCCAGAACTTATGTAATTCGTTAGTGGTGCATTCTGAACTTTTCTTACTGCAAAAAACTTCTCTTTACTTTGTGGATAAAAGAGTTGTCTTTTAATTTGATTGTTTTTATAACTTTTTCAGATACTTTAATGCTTACTTCATGTGAATGGCGAATTCCAAGTGCTTCATTGTCTACTGCAATAATTGGATGGTCATTACCATCTTGTACAATTTTTAAAACTAATTCACGGCTGCTACTTAATAATAATGGAGAACCTAGTGTTCTATACTCATTATTGTTAATTGAAGCGATTTCATTTAGTTGCATACTACGCAAGCGAGGATCTACTATTGCTCCTCGTAATGATTTATTGTAAGCTGTACTACCTGTAGGTGTAGAGACTACCATACCGTCTCCTCTAAATGTTTCAAAATGAATATCATCAATATATACATCAATAGCAAATGTTTTAATAATATTTGAGCGAATGGAACATTCGTTTAAACAATGAAATGTTTGAATACCATCTACCGTGACTTCTAAAGTAGGATAACGCAACACTTCTACCATATCACTTTGTAAACCTTCTTCAATTCTTTCTAATTTATCTAAATCGAAATCTGTATAAAAGCCTAATCTTTTGTTATTAATACCAACATATAGACAATCTTCGCGGAACCCTGTTTTTCTAAGGGCTTGGAGAAAAGCACCGTCCCCTCCAATGCTCGCAATAATATTAGCATCTTCCATATTATCAACTAATTTAAATCCTTGTTTTTTACCAACCGTTTTTAATTGTTGAATTTTAGGTTCTAATTCATCTGAAGGTATATAGTATAGAAATACATTTTTTCTTTCTGACATGTTTGCTCTTCCTTTCTGTTAAGTAACTTTATACATTGTGTGTTAAAATTTTCATAATGAAGTATTCTCTTTTACTATATAGTATTCCTGCTAAAAAAGAGAAACAATCAAATAATTCAAGGAGGCAAAAATATGAGTACAAAACGATGGCTTGCAATAGTGTTTGCAGCGGGATTATTTTTAATATCTAGTGCTGTTACAATGTTCACAACCGTATTTTCCACTAGTTGGGATGAATTATTCCAATCCGAGAATGTTTTTCATGAAAATGTAATCTCTCAGGGCACTGGAAATGGAAAAATTGTTGTTGTTCATTTGAATGGGGTAATTGAAAGTGGGTATGATACAGCTAGTATTTTTCAAACAGCTGGATATAACCACCGTAACTTTCTAGATCAGTTAGATGCTGCAGCAAATGACTCAAATGTACGAGGAATTATTGTTCGAGTAAATACTCCAGGAGGTGGAGTAGTAGAAAGTAGCGAAATTTACGACAAGATTGTAGAGATTCAAGAAGAGTATCGAAAGGATGTATACATATCTATGGGGAGCATGGCTGCCAGTGGTGGATATTATATTGCAGCCCCAGCGAAAAAAATCTTTGCCAATCCTCAAACGATGACTGGGTCAATAGGCGTTATTATGCAGTCAATTAATATTGCTGAATTGGCAGATGAGTTTGGTGTGAGTGTAGAGGTAATTAAAAGTGGTCCTTATAAGGATATTATGTCATCAACAAGAGAAATGACAGAAGATGAGAGAATGATAATGCAAGAGATGATAGACGAATCGTATGAGCAATTTGTTGACATTATTGAAGAAGGTAGGGAGTTATCAAGAGCGGAAGTGTATAATCTCGCTGATGGAAGAATCTTTACTGGAAGACAAGCTCTAGAAGCAGGTTTAATTGATGGTCTGGGGCATTTGCAAGATGTGTACGAAATTCTTATGGAGGATCTAGGCTATGGTGATTTAACCGTTGTAGAATATGAATCATCACTTGGATTTGCTTCGCTGTTTTCTCTCTCCGTGCAAAAATTATTCGCCAGAGAAGCAGATATATTCAATTTAAGTAATTGGCTTCAACAAAATCATGGACCGAGAATGATGTATTTGTACACAGGATGAGGTGGAAATGATGAATGAAATGAACACACTGGATGTAAATAATGAAAATGAACATTCAAAAGAATCAGAATCGACCTATATTCCTGCAGGCTTTTGGATGCGGTTTTGGGCTTATATGGTAGATTTACTAATTGTTTCTAGTATTAGTGGGATAGTATTATCTCCACTATATACTACTACTAATATCAATGAAGCCTCGATCTGGATTTATTCGATTAGTGGTATCATTGGAGCCATTATTAGTTTTGGTTACTTTACGATACTGACGAAAGTATATCAGCAGACTATAGGAAAACGTATCTTCGGTATCATTGTTTACTCAGAAATTGAACAAGATTTATTGTGGCGCGATGTCATTATGAGGGAGGTAATAGGTAGGTATATTCATCAATCCCTAATTATTACGAATTTGCTATACTTGGTGATTCCATTTCAAGAAAGAAAGAAAGGAATACACGATATGATTGCTGACACATTTGTTGTACTTGAACCTAGAAAAGGTTTTACAAAAAAATAAGAATATTATTTAACCTGTTGGAGAAAATTTCTAACAGGTTTTATTTTGCATGAAATAGACAATACTTGGAGAAGAAAGGGGCTGCGAATGAAATATTTTATTATTGGTATAATTATTCTTGTTGTTTTATTTATAATCTTGTTGTTTCTTAAACTGAAAGTTCATGTTACTTATTTACATGATGGTAATAATGACGATCTATCTTTAAAATGTAAGGTACTTTTCTTTCGCTATACAATAAAAATACCAGTGTTGGCAATAGATGATGAATCCCCTTCTGTTTATTATGAAGAAGAACGAGAAAGCGCTTTTGGAGAAAAGAAGATAAAAGAAAAATTCACCATACATCGATTTCTAGATGACATACGTCATTTTGAACGTTTTTTAAAACATGTAGTTGGGTTTCACAAAATCGTTCGCAAATTTATGAAAAAAGTTTCTGTGAATGACTTTTATTGGGAAACTCACATGGGGGTTGGTGATGCGGCATTAACAGGTTCTTTATCCGGAGCATTATGGGCGATTAAGGGGAATGTTTTAGGGGTAATTGCAAATTATATGAACTTAAAGACATCGCCCAACATTGCTATAAATCCACAATTTCAACAAATGATGTTAAAAACTTCATTTACATGCATTATATCTTTTAGAATTGGACAAGCTATCCTTGCAGGAATAAAGGTTCTACGTCATTGGAAAAAAGGTAGAACATTGTTCAGTAAAAGCACAGATCAAACTTCTGGGAGGGATATAAATGTCTGACCATCCAATTCAAGGACTTATGAAGACAGCAATGGAAAATCTGAAAGAAATGGTAGACGTAAATACGATTGTTGGTGACCCTGTAGAAACTCCAGACGGTAGTGTAATCTTACCAATATCTAAAGTTGGTTTTGGTTTTGCTGCTGGTGGTAGTGAATTTACGTTAGAAGGATCTCCTAAAACTCCGACAGAAACGGAGAAAAAGCACCCGTTTGGTGGAGGTAGTGGTGGTGGTGTTTCCATTACACCGATCGCATTTCTAGTAGTAAGCGGACAGGGTGTGAAGATGGTTCACTTAGACCAAAGCACACATTTGTATGAAAAACTTTTAGAATTTACACCACAAGTGGTTGATAAAATTCAGCAAATGCTTCAAACTAACCAACAAGGTAACGGTGGCCAGCAAGCACAACCTGAAGTCAACATTAATGTTGATGCAGAATAAATCGCTTTTGCCCGGAAAAGATCCGGGCTTTTTCTTATTGTTATAAAAGCTATGTAACTGGAGAATGTTGATGTTTATGTTATGTTGATTTTTACGAAAGTTGCGAGCCGGAGGGAGTCGGAGTCACAATGCCGACATGAGGTCGTGCCCACAGGATGTTAGTTTCACTTGGGCTGAATTGGGAGGAGGCTTGCAGTTCGTCCAAAAGGAAAGTGAGCAACCTGTCGTGAAAATAACCATCAACGTTGAACAGAGCCATTATAAAAAAAATGAGCATATTATTATTTGTTGAAACAAGCATTGTGGTATTTTTATTAGTGTAACCTATTTTGAATTGGAGGAGATGTACATATGGCTTCAGTTACTTTTAAAGGAAATTCAGTCACACTTCCAAAAACGGAAGTAAAGGTAGGCGATGAAGCACCACAATTTAAGGTTTTAGCAAATGACCTTTCTGAAGTAACTTTGGAAAATTCAAAAGGAAAAGTAAGATTAATTAGTGTTGTTCCATCTATTGATACAGGTGTATGCGAACAACAAACACGTCGCTTTAATGAAGAAGCTTCAAAGCTTGATAATGTTGAAATCTTGACAATAAGTGTTGATTTACCGTTCGCTCAAAAACGTTGGTGTGCAGCGGAAGGGATTGAAAATTTACAAACACTTTCTGACCATCGTAATCTATCATTTGGAACGAACTACGGTGTTGCAATTGAAGAACTACGTTTATTAGCTCGCTCTATTTTTGTTGTTGACTCTTCCGATACAGTTACTTATGTAGAATATGTACCAGAAGTAACGGATCACCCTGATTATGATGCAGCGATAGAAGCAGCTAGATCTGCAAAGTAAAACATCGAATTTCTGTTGTCACTATATAATTTGCTGTTAATATTTTAACACTAATTCTTTAAAGAAGATTAATTGAATTTGGCAGATCTTTTTTTTGAGGAGTCTTGAAAGGTGGAAATTCCCTTTTGAGACTCCCTTTTATTTGTTTTAGTGTTTATCTTGTACCATATTTTGCTACAATAATACATTAGAGAACTGTTTGAAAATAAGGGAGTGGATTATCTTGGAAGGAAGTACACTTACGGAAATATACGAAATTCTCGATCAAGGTACGGAAGTTATTAAGCACGAAATGAATCTTGCCTATTTAGATGCATTAGCGGAAATGGGGGAGATATTGTTTCAAGGGAATAGCACCCATGAATTTTCCCAAAGTACAAAAAGAAGATTAACAGATCTTCTAGAGAGCTACAAAGAACTAACTGAAGTTACAAAGGAAGAGTTACGTAAAGCATTTCAATTGGCTGTATTAAAAGGAATGAAAGCTGCAACTCAAGCACATCACGCAATGACACCGGATGCAGTAAGTTTATTTATGGGATACTTAGTAAATAAAGTAGGAAGATTAAATACAGATAACGATACTCCTGTAGTGATGGATCCAGCTGTTGGCTCTGGAAACTTACTGACGGCTGTAATGAATCAAATGGCAAGTAAGGCTCATGGTATTGGTGCTGAAGCAGATGAAACACTCTTACGTTTGTCTTACGTAAACGCCAATTTACAAAAGCATTCTATTGATTTGTTTCATCAAGATAGTGTAGCTACTCCATTAGTGAAAAATGTGGATGTAATTTTATCTGATTTACCAATTGGTTTTTATCCAAATGATTCTATTGCAGAAAAGTATGAATTGAAGGCAAAAACAGGTCATTCTTATGTGCATCATTTATTAATAGAACAATCAATAAACCATAGTAAAGAAGGTGGATTTTTGTTTCTTCTTGTTCCTAACTTCTTGTTTGAATCAGAAGAAGCAAAGGAACTTCATAAATACATAAAGAAGGAGGCAATTATTTATTCATTTTTACAGCTTCCTAAAACCATGTTTAAAAATTCTCAATGGGGAAAAAGTATCCTTATACTAAGAAAAAAAGCAGAAGGTATTTATGAACCTAGACAAGCTTTATTAGCGGAATTACCATCTTTTTCAAATGAAAGAGCGCTTGCTGATATGATGAGTCGAATTTCAACTTGGTTCGATGAGCTAAAGGAATAACCCAATTCGTTTTTTTACATTTCTTTTTCAACCTTTCTGCTGCGTTCACGAAAATGTCATAAATTGCAAAAATACATATTACAAGGAAAAAAATATCTGTTAGAAAACAGGGGAAAATGTAGTATGTAAAGATTTTTCTTGGATTCACACACTCTGTTACAATTTCTGTGTTATAGTCTAGACGTCCAAAAAGGTGAAACACCTGTTGCAATTCCTTATATAGCATGGTTTAATTATCTATGGAATTAGTGCAACAGTTTTATCACGATAGAAAACATTTTCTTAAAAATAGTATAAAAAAGAAAATAGATGATTCTAGATGAAACGTATAAAAGCATAAAAGGACAGAAGGAGCGGAAAAGAATGTCAAAAATTATGGCCATTAATGCTGGAAGTTCTTCGTTAAAATTTCAGCTGTTAGAAATGCCTACCGAAGATGTAATAACAAAAGGTATTGTAGAACGAATCGGATTGAAAGACTCTGTTTTTGTCATTGAAGTTGATGGAGAAAAGAAAAAAGATGTATTAGACATCGAAGATCATTCTCAAGCTGTTAAAATTCTTCTAGACAAGCTTACAACTTTTGGAATTATTGCATCATTAGATGAAATTGATGGAATCGGTCATCGTGTCGTACACGGTGGAGAAAAGTTTAATGACTCTGTTGTTATATCAGACGAAGTTATTCAAGGAATTGAGGATGTTTCTGAACTTGCTCCTTTGCACAATCCAGCAAACCTAGTTGGAATTCGTGCATTCCAAGAAGTACTACCTAATGTACCAGCAGTAGCAGTTTTTGATACTGCATTCCACCAAACAATGCCAAAAGGATCCTATTTATATAGCTTACCTTATGAGTATTATGAAAAGTATGGAATTCGTAAATATGGGTTCCACGGAACATCACATAAATATGTTTCTGAAAGAGCTGCAGAACTTCTAGGCAGACCATTAGAGCACTTGAGACTAATATCGTGTCACTTAGGAAACGGTGCAAGTATTGCTGCAATCGAAGGTGGAAAATCCATTGATACATCCATGGGCTTTACTCCTTTAGCTGGTGTTACTATGGGTACTCGTTCAGGAAACATTGACCCAGCACTTATCCCATATATCATGGAGAAAGCAGAACTAAGTGCAGAGGAAGTAATTTCGGTATTGAACAAGAAGAGTGGTATGTTAGCACTATCTGGTTTTTCTAGTGACTTGCGTGATATTGAAACTTCTGCAAATGAAGGTAACGAGCGTGCAGAACTTGCTCTTGAAGTATTTACATCTAGAATTCATAAATATATTGGATCATATGCTGCAAGAATGCACGGTTTAGATGCAGTTATTTTTACAGCTGGTATTGGTGAAAACAGTGAAACAATTCGAGCGAAAGTAATGCAAGGATTAGAGTTTATGGGTATTTATTGGGATCCTAACCTTAACAAAGTTCGTGGTCAAGAAGCGTTCTTAAACTATCCACATTCACCAGTAAAAGTTATCGTAATACCTACAAATGAAGAGGTAATGATTGCACGAGACACAGTGCGCTTAACATAAGAGAGTTTTTCGTAAGATCTTACTGTTTCTTTGAGAGTGTTCCGAAGGTTAGAAATAATCTTTGGAACACTCTCTTTTGTATTGCTTTTTTTTGCAATAAAAGGATTATACACCAGGGTAAATGAATACGTAATAATAGAGGAATAAAATGCCCATGAAATGTAAAGGGAGTGTTTTATATGTCTTGGTCAGAACGAGAACAACAGGTATGGAGTGAAATTGCTCGTTGGGAAGAACAACAATTTTCAAATATAGGTACTGATTTCTCTAGAACGTATCAAAAATTGGTGAAGTCTGGATTTCACGAATTTGGGGGTAATTGGTCACACAAGATGTTAACTAAATTAGACGATATGTTGTTCCATCTTCAGGCTATCGTTCAACAAGGGCGTTTTGATGAACAGGCGAGAGACCATCTATTAACACAAGCGAGGATATTTCGATCAGATATATATTCTATTCAGGATATGAAGAAGCTCTCTATAGATCAGTTACGATTTATTGCAAAAAAACAATTAGCGCGACAGAGATTAACAGCTTTAGCTCAAGGAGGCATTACAGGAATTGGAGGGCTTGCTTTCTTCCTCAGTGATTTACCTTTCATGTTAGCAATAAACTTACGTACGACCCAGCTCGTAGCTCTTACATACGGCTATGATATGAGAAAACCGTATGAAATGATGCTCGTGTTAAAAGTGTTTCACGCTATTTCACTCCCAAGATCCCTACAAGGGGAAGCCTGGAATTACTTATATCAAGAAATATCCAATATAGAGGATGACGTGCTCTTTTATGATGGGGAAGAAGATATTACTACTCAAGCATGGATGCAACGACCACTAAATAATATACTCAAGTTATTTTTCCTTTCCTTTGCAAGGAAAAAATTAATACAGGGAATACCGGTTTTTAGTATTGCTGTAGGTGCTGCCAGTAATTATAACTTTGCAAAAGAAATTGCTACGTCATCTCATTATTTTTATCAAAAACGGTGGTTACTAGAGAAAAGTTGAAAGAACAAGAGATGTGTTCCTAGGCTTTAGAAAAACCTTGGTCACATCTCTTGTTCTCTAGTAATGGAAATTCTATGAATGTACCTTAACTTCTACACCTTCTCCAGAACGATACCAGATCCATAAATCATTAATAATGGATGCTAGTTCTGCTATGGAAGAATTTAATTCACAGCTTTTTTGAAATTCATCTTCCTCATAAAGCTGTTGTTGCAATTCGTTAATTTCTTGTTCAAGATCTTTAATTCTGTCAGGGATATCGCCACGAATTTCTTCCCACTTATCAAAAATAGCAGTTTGGGTTTGTGGGTTTAAATAATTCCATTCCGTTTCAAGTTGAGGAACGGAGATGCCCAAGCGAGAATCATAGGTAAATGTTATGGTCAAGACAACCATTCCTCCTTATGGTAATTTTAAATAACATCGGTGCGTACGATTAAAACGTCACAACGGGAGTGTCTTGTGATGTGTTCGGAAACACTTCCTATTAAGAATCGTTCCACGGCATTTAATCCAGTAGCACCTGTTACAATCAAATCTACCTCATGTTTTTTTGCCACATCTTTCGCAATCTTCACTTTAGGTGATCCAAAGTCGATAATCATTGATACATCTTTCACACCAGCTTCGATAGCTTCGTCTCTATAATCTTTTAGCATTTCCTCTGCATATCGTTCAGCCTCAGAAAAAATCATTCTATCATAATGTTCTACAGCAGCAAATGTTCTTGTATCGATAATGTGAGTGATAAGAAGTTTTGCATTTTGTTCTGTTGATATCATGATTGCCTTCTTTAACGCGCGTTTTGCTTCTAGAGAACCATCCACAGCAACGAGTATTGTTTTATAGCGTACTGGCATTACGAACAACCTCCTTTGGGTTGGAAAAATGGTGGACTTTCTACTTCTATTATAGCAAAAATCATCCAGAAAGAGGGAATATTATCATAAAATCAATGCCTCTGTAACATACTATTACTCGTTTTTATTCGAACTAGCTATTAATGTAGCGTTATTTTCCTTAGAGGAGAAAAGTCATTTGAAATGGAAAATAACGATCTTTAGCCTATAATTCAGGTATGATACAGTAAAAATTTCAAATGCTTTGATAAAGTTTGAGCCAAGTTTTTTTACATTGGATAAGAACAAAGTATAATGTAAATAGATAGGGCATATTGCAATTATGATATAAAAGTTGAAAATAAACAAAGGGGTGGTCCGATGCAACATGCATTGATCACGGCGGGAACAAAAGGCTTAGGAAAAAAAGTTACTGAAAAACTTTTACAAGATGGTTTCTCCGTTACCGTTCATTATCATTCAGATGAAACTGTAATTGAAAGATTGAAACGAGAATGGGAAAAAGATTTGGATAGAATTCAGTTTGTGCAAGGAGATGTTACCCGAAAAGATGATTTGCTCAATCTAGTACAAGAAACAATGAAGACTTGGGGCAGAATAGACGCACTTATTTTAAATGCAGGGCCCTACATCTTTGAGCGAAAAAAACTGATGGATTATAACGATGAAGAATGGCATAAAATGATTGATGGCAATCTTCATTCAGCATTCTATTTAATAAGAGAAGTTATTCCTGTCATGAGAAAACAACATTATGGGAGAATTGTCACGTATGGTTTTCAAGGAGCAGATCATGCACCAGGATGGCTGTATCGTTCTGCTTTTGCAGCCGCAAAAGTTGGTCTTGTTTCATTAACAAAAACCATCTCTATTGAGGAAGCGGAATATGGTATAACCGCAAATGTGGTCTGCCCTGGAAAAATAGTTGGTGAAATGAAGGAAGCTACAATTAAACAAGCTAGACAAATGCCAGATGATGAAACTCCTATAGGTCGTTCAGGAACTGGTGAAGATATAGCTAGAACAGTCAGTTTTTTATGTGATGAAAACGCAGATATGATAACAGGCGCTGTTATTGAGGTTACTGGAGGTGTAGATGTACTTCACCGATACCGTTATCATGATGAATAATTTTTAATAAATTGTCCTACACTCATCATGAGGTGATTCTATGAAAAACTGGAAAAGTATAATAGGTTTAGCAGTTGTATTGCTCTTCACATTATCGTTAGATGTTCAAGCATTTTCTTGGTATGATCATAAAGAATTGAAGGTTACTATTGAAACTGAAGACATAATCTATGAGTGGGAGTACGAAAATCCTGATTCTTTTGAATATGAAGAAGGTAATACGATTGTAAGAGCGGAGAAAGCGAAAGAATCGTTCGACTCTGTTCTTACTTTCATCGACTTAAACAAATCAATTATTGACGATGATACGATATTTAATTTAGAAGAATCTGGATATGATAATATTAAAAACGTAGTGGTTAAAAGAGTAGACAGAAATGAATATAAGCAATCGTGGATTTGGACTCGCGATGTGGAATGATCATGAGCGAAATGAAAAGGGAGTCAAGGTGGGAATTAAGCCTTGACTTTTTTTCGAATGCTCGTTTGAATTCCCAAAGAGCAGGAGGAAGGAAGCGGCGAGAACTTCACGAAGGTCTAACTTCTCTATTAAGGTTGGCGATAAGTATAGTTCCTCTAAACACTATAAAACCACAGGGCAAGCAACCCTGTGGCAGATTTTAATGTATTGTTTACGATATGATTGTTAGTTCTTTCGGAAACTTCGTTAATGTTTCAAATCCTGTTTCAGTAATTAATACATCGTCTTCAATTCGAACTCCTAATTCGTTACTTATGTATATTCCTGGTTCTATTGTGAATGTCATTCCTACTTGTAATGTATTTGAATTTGTTTCATTTAAAGACGGATATTCATGTACTTCAATCCCTAATCCATGACCAATTCTATGTGGAAAATATTCTCCAAATCCGTTTTCAGAAATGATATCACGCGCAGCCCTGTCAAGGAGTGAAATGGAATTATCTTTTTTGCATTTCTCCAGTGCTGCATTTTGAGCCAGCAACACGATTTCATATACTTCTTGATCTCTTTTCGTTACATGATCAAAAAACACGGTACGAGTAATATCGGAGCAGTAGCCTTTCCAAATAACTCCTAAATCAAATAGTACGGAATCACCTTTTTTTAATTTGCGATTTCCCGGCTTACCATGTGGGTCTCCACCTTTTTCTCCAAACAAAACCATAGTAGAGAATGACATTTCCCGAACGCCTTTTTTCTTTAATTCATATTCTATTTTCGCTACAACTTCGGTCTCTGTTATTCCTTCAGATAACGTTTTTACCCCTATCTCTACTCCAAAGTCTGCTAACTTTGCTGCTTCACGTAAAATAGCGATTTCTTCTTCGGTCTTCACTATTCTTTGAGATAGTATAGGTTCGTCTGCTTCTATCAACTCTAATCCTGGAAATGAATTTTGAATTCGTTTCATTCTTTCCCATGAAATGGAATTCTCAACAGCTGCTTTCTTAACTGTCACTTTCCGTACTTCACAGGCATCTTTTATTTTTTCAAAAGGATCTTCAGTATCTGAATAACCAATTATCTCTCCATCTTGATACAACTCTTTTACTTGATTTACTTCCATATTAGGACAAATGATGAAAGGCTTGGCATCTTGAAAAATAAATGTAGCAACAAGTCTTTCGTGAGGGTCTGTATCAAAACCAGTTAGGTAATATACATTTGCTCTTGTTTGACATAGAAGAACATCAATTTCATTTTCTTGTAGCCATTGCTTCATTTTGGTGGTTCGATTGGTTGTCATATAAACAATTCCTTCCTTGAAAATATACTTTGTTCCTTTTATCTTAACATGTATAGATTAAGTATCTACATTAAATAGACAATGAAAACTATATAACACCTTATTTTTATGTATAAGAAGGTAATTTTGCGGGTATCTAGTATTGTATGAGTAAAGAAGAAATAAAATGAAATAAATAAGGAGAGGTGCATATGAAGGTTTCTTATCATGGTCATTCAGTTGTGAAAATCGAAGTTAATGGTACCCGTATCATTATAGATCCCTTTATAACAGGGAATGGAACCACGGATTTACATGCGGATGATGTGAAAGTAGATGTTATTTTGTTAACCCATGGTCATAACGATCATGTTGGAGATACAATTCAATTGGCGAAGAAAAATGATGCTTTAGTGGTAGCCCCTTTTGAATTAGCTACATACCTTGGGTGGAAAGGAGTTAATACCCACCCTATGCATATAGGTGGGGCACATGAATTTGAGTTTGGAAGAGTAAAATTTACTCAAGCATTCCATGGTTCCTCCTATACAGAAGAAGATACGAAGCAAATAATTTATACTGGTATGCCAGCAGGAATACTTTTCACTGCAGGTGGAAAAACACTGTACCACGCTGGAGATACAGCTCTTTTTTCTGATATGAAGTTAATTGGAGAACAAAACGATATAGAAATAGCTTTCTTACCAATAGGTGATAATTTTACAATGGGCCCAGAAGATGCATTACTAGCAGCAAAATGGATAAAAGCGAAGAAGGTTATACCGATCCATTACAATACATTTCCCGTTATTGAACAAGATGCAGTACTTTTTGCCAAAAATGTAGAACCAAGTACTGGTATTGTATTGAATCCAGGAGATGAAATAGAAATTTGATAGAAAACATTTTAAGGTAACAAGCCAATGCATGCTTCGTTACCTTTTTTTAGGATTTATTAAACGTTGATGTTTTTTTGGGAACTTGTTTAAGATTTATATCTTACATAACGTTATTTTCAGAATAGCCTTATTTCTACAAAAAAGTAGTATTTCTAAGCTTGAAGTCCTCGTGTGTCAAAGGTATACTTGTAGTAGTACAGAGTCGGTTAAATTATTAAAACAGTTTTGGGTTAAAGGGAGTGGACGTTGGATGACAAAGCACGAGCAAATACTACAGCACATCAAGACACTTGAAGTAGGGAATAAAATATCAGTCCGCCAAATCGCGAAAGCATTACAAGTTAGTGAAGGAACAGCATATCGTGCTATTAAAGATGCGGAAAACCAAGGGTTAGTAAGTACCATAGAGCGTGTTGGAACCATTCGGATAGAAAAAAAACAGAAGGAAAATTTTGAGAGACTTACGTATGCAGAAGTTATTAATATAGTAGATGGTCAAGTTCTAGGTGGGAGAAATGGTCTTTACAAAACGTTAAATAAATTTGTTATTGGTGCTATGAAGGCGGAACAAATGATGCGTTATGTTGAAGCAGGAAATCTTCTGATTGTTGGTAATAGAGAAGAAGTACATAAACTTGCTCTTCAAGAGGGCTCTGCTGTTTTAATTACGGGGGGATTTGATACAAGTGAAGATGTGAAACAATTCGCAGATCAATTGGAGCTCCCAATCATATCAACTTCTTATGATACATTTACTGTCGCAGCAATGATAAATAGAGCTATTTACGACCAATTAATAAAAAAAGAGATTGTGCTTGTGGAAGATATTCTTATTCCGTTAGAAGAAACAAGTATACTTACAACTTCTCACACAGTCGAGAAATGGCATGATTTAAACAGTAAAACGGGGCATAGCAGATATCCCATTGTGGATGAAGATTTGAAAGTACACGGAATTGTAACAGCGAAAGACGTAATGGGAGTAAGCCCATTTGTAGAAGTTGAGAAGGTAATGACGAAACAGCCAATAACTGTTAGCTCACAAACCTCTGTAGCTTCAGCTGCACATATGATGGTATGGGAAGGAATCGAACTACTTCCGGTTATTGATAACAGTAAGCGCCTAATCGGTGTTATCAGTAGACAAGATGTCTTAAAAGCATTACAAATGTTACAAAGACAACCACATGTAGGAGAAACAATTGAAGATTTGATAACGAGACATTTTGAAGATGTGTCTACCTCTCAGGAATATTGTTTTCAATTAGAGGTAAATCCACAGATGACAAACCACTTAGGAACGATATCCTATGGGGTAATTACTACCATCGTGACAGAAGCAGGAAGTAGAGTATTAAGGAAATATAAAAAAGGTGACTTAGTTGTAGAAAACATAACGTTATTTTTTATAAAGCCAGTTCAAATAGATACAAAGATCAAAATATTCCCGAAAGTACTAGAAGTAGGTAGGAAGTTTGGAAAAGTAGATGTAGAAATATTCCACGACGGACAAATCGTAGGAAAAGCAATGCTCATGGCCCAACTAATAGATAGATAATGAGAAGTAGGCTTAGTACTTTCCACTATATATGCAATGAGCGCCGGTCTATGAACTCCAGTGGGAAGCAGAGTAAAGGTCGGCAACTTTCCACAGGAACGCGAACAGGCTGGAGAGAATGGAATATAAACCAACAAAGTTAGTTATACTAGATAAGTTTGAACTACTATGAACCCACGTATTTTCAGGCGAGATATAATTAAACTATGAAATGGATAAGATTTTTACCAATTAAAATGGAACGGCTATCTAATGAGATCCACCGTTCCTTTCATTTTTTTTTATTATGATTCTTGTGTTTCTAACTTTTTTTGTTCTTCCACTTCTTTTCTAGCAAATGGTAAGTAAGTGCGTTGATGTTTAAAGCCCATAATAACGTTTACCAGTCCAAAGGAAACAAAAAGAAGTGCTACAAAAGCAGCAATGGACGTTCCAAGGTTGTTATATGAGCTGACTCCGAATGAAATAAAGAATATTCCAATCGCAATATTGGCCTTTGCAGCATACCAGCGTTTCTGACCATAGCCAGGAACCTTTGCCTGCTGAACTTTATAGTAAACATAAAATACTAATGAAATGATGATAAAGATAATGTACTGCATAGTTAGCTCCTTTTTTTGGATAATAAGAATAATCAATAATTACATTCTATAGTAAAGTAGCATAAAAAAGATAGAGAGTACAAGTGAAATAGTATTTTACATACAAAAGTGAGGTTTTTTGATATGAAAGAGAGAATTTTTGAGGAAATAAAGAAATGGGATTCTATTATCATCCATCGTCATGTCCGACCAGATCCTGATGCATATGGTTCTCAAGCAGGATTAAAAGAGATAATTCAACAACATTTTCCGGATAAAAAAGTATATATTACTGGAGAACAAGACCCTTCATTGGAGTTTTTAGCAAAGATGGATGAAGTATCATTAGAAGCATTTCAACAATCACTAGTTATTGTATGTGATACAGCAAATAGGGAACGAATTGATGATGATCGTTATGTAAATAATGGTTGTTTAATAAAAATTGATCATCATCCAGAAGTAGACTCATACGGAACTATTTCTTGGATTGATGAAAAATCTAGTTCTACAAGTGAAATGATTTGTGAGCTATTTACGGAGTTTGAAAAAGATGGTGCTACAATGTCAGAGGAAGCAGCAAGGTTATTATATGCAGGTATTGTTGGAGATACAGGTCGATTTAGACATCCTAATTCTACGGAACGTACCTTCTTTTGGGCGAGTAAGTTAGTCCAGAAGAATTTCTCTTTACCAAAATTATACAATTCTATGTATGAAACGACATTGCCTATTGTCCGATTAGAAGGTTATGTCTTATCTGAAATTGAAGTTAGACCTTCTGGACTAGGGGTTATTCACTTGCCAAAAGAAAAGTTAGCTCAATTTGGTGTAACCTCAAAAGAAGCGGCGAGTATTGTAAACACTTTTTCCACGTTAAAAGGTATGAAGGCTTGGGTCTTTTTTGTGGAAGAAGATGATGTAATTCGTGTACGACTTCGTTCGAAAGGTCCTCACATTCACAAGCTTGCAGAGCGTTATAATGGAGGAGGTCATCCATTAGCATCTGGAGCCCACGTATCATCTTGGGAAGACACGGAAAAGGTAACGAAAGAACTAGATGAAATTTGTTCTAACTACATAGATGAATAAAAAAGGAAAAAATAAAGGGGAAGTTTCAATAGAAACTTACCCTTTTTCAGCAGGAATAAACCAAGAGCCTAACGAATTGGTATCTTCAATTACTTCAATTCCCAAAGACATTAATTCTTTTTTTATTAGTTCTGAAACTTCTCTTGTCTCTGCATAGGCAGAATATCCTGCTTTAATTGCAGTTACTTTTTCTCGGGCTAATTGTGTTCTACTCATGACTTTCATCAGCAACTCCTCCTTTAGAAAGTATAGTAAGAAAAGTGCAAGGTGCAAGGAGTTAGGCAACTTTCTAAGTCCAAAAAAATGATACTTTTTCACCTTTTAAATAAGGAACCTAACAGATAGTATTAAATATATTATACCCTAATATTAGAAAAAACGAAAAATTGCAAAATAATTTCATGAAATTGAAATAATTATTCTGTTTCAATTTTCACTTTCACTTCAGTGGTCGTATACAAGTAGAGCATCTCAATTTTAAAGCGATAGCGCTTATCATTAAGTCCATATACCTTATTTTCTACAGCGCTATAAAGTAAATCAATAGACTCAGCAACTGTTTGGATGTTTCTATTTCGAATAATATCTAATTCATTTTCTAATGCATTACGTAAATTGTGCAGTGCAAGTTCACTTAAATTTATTTCATCTTCATTTGTAAAGCCAATCTCTATGTCTTGTACGGTTAAATTTTTTTGAAGTTCTTCGCTTTGTTCATCTCTAGCCTGTTGCAGTGACTCTATTTTATTTTCTTGCTTTGTAATGGTTGTGTTTAATTCATTCATTTGCATGATTAATTTATCATGTACAAGTCCGTAGTGGTATAAAAAAAACATCCAACCAAAAATCATACCTAGGATAAACCCTGCGAACAATCGCTGCCAGCTTTTATCACGATAATGAGGAGGAATTCTCATTTAATCCCCTCTTGAGTAATCCATTGGATAAGTGTTGTTCCAGATTGCGCTCCGCACAATGCGATAAATATCATCATGATTGTTTTAAAAATATCTGCATGTGTTCCACCAAATATTCCTCTTTCAAGACTAGAAATAGCGTCAAATGTACCACCAATTGCTGCAACAAGTGCCCAAATTTTTAAACTAGAAGCTAAATCGTACATTACAGAAAGAGGAGGCTTACCAATAAGGTATGCACCAATTCCTCCAACAATTGTACCGCCAATAATGACACCAAAGGCTACAAAGTAGTCTATTACTAATGTTGCTAGAAACTCTCTATCCATCAAAATGTTTCCTCCTTCTAGGCAATCCTTCTTTGTACATTTTTATGGACAAAATGTAGAAGTTATGCGAAGGAATTAGGAAGAGGATAGATTTATTAGTGAAAAGAACAAGTGTTTCCGTTACAATAATAATTAATATATATGCTCCGTTGAGAGGAGGAATAGATAATGTCATTTGTTCCATTACATATACATAGCGAATATAGCCTGTTGCAAAGTGCAGGAAAAGTAACAGACTTAATAAACAGAGCTAGATCTCTTGGGTATACAGCACTAGCATTAACAGACCGCGATGCAATGTACGGGGTTATTCCTTTTTATAAAGAATGTTTGAGACAAAAGTTAAAGCCAATAGTTGGAGTGGAATTAGCATATGCCAAGAAAGGAAATAATGTTCCAATACAAAACCGACTAGTTTTTATTGCAAAAAATAATGTTGGTTATCGTTCCCTCGTTAGGCTAACTAGTATTGCTCATGAGAATGCAGACCGTTTTGGTCCATTTGTGACTATAAATGATGTTAAAACAAATAGTGATGGAGTTATTGCAATTGTTCCGTTTGAAGAAGGTAGTGTCCAGGACCTAATATCAAAAGGGAATTATCAAGAG
The DNA here is from genome assembly GCF_041820985.1 of Evansella sp. AB-rgal1. Classification (NCBI taxonomy): domain Bacteria; kingdom Bacillati; phylum Bacillota; class Bacilli; order Caryophanales; family Bacillaceae; genus Evansella; species Evansella sp. AB-rgal1. The sequence goes on along the minus strand of NZ_JBGUAU010000017.1, from coordinate 115,512 downwards.
GCAAGGAATCATTTTAAAGAGCTTCAAATGATTTTCGGAGAGGATGTTTTTATAGAGATTCAAAACCACTGGAGACCATTTGAACGAGAAAAGCTATTGAAAATATCAGAATGGATAAGGGAGACTGACTTTTACGTTCCTATTGTTGCTAGTAATCATATTCATTTTACAATGAAAGAGCAAGAACATGCGCACCGTGTTATCCAGGCGATTCGTTTAGGTGTGAAACTAGAGGAGTTACCGCAGGAGCAATCTTCGTCGGAGTATTATTTAAAGTCACCTCAGGAGATGTTAGAACTTTTTTCCTCATGGCCAGAGGCTTGTAAGGAAACAATAAGGATTGCAGAAAGATGCAATGTTACTTTTGATTTTGATCAAATAATTTTACCTAAATATCCTGTGGATAATGATATTTCTGCGAAAGAGTATTTAAAACAATTATGTACGAAAGGAGTTTATGAACGCTATGAAACTCCAACAGAAGAAATATGGAATCGTCTTAATTTTGAGTTACAGATCATATTTGAAATGAATTATGAAGATTATTTTTTGATTGTGGCAGATTTTATGGATTATTCTCATAAAAATAAAATTCTAACTGGACCTGGACGTGGTTCTGCTGCAGGTTCGGTCGTTGCTTATGTGCTAAAAATAACGAACGTAGACCCTATTAAATATGGACTTTTATTTGAACGTTTTTTAAATCCTGAACGGGTATCTATGCCTGATATTGATATTGACTTTCCGGATGATCGTAGAGATGAAGTAATTCATTATGTGAAAGAAAAGTACGGAAAATACCACGTCGCTCAAATAATAACGTTCGGTACATTAGCAGCAAAAGCAGCAATACGGGATGTAGGTAGAGTACTGGGTATAGAAGTGCCTTTAATAGATAAAGTCGCAAAGAATATTCCTTCAAGACCAAACATCACATTAGCTTCTGCTATAAAAGAATCGCAAGGTTTAAGAGAAATGCTACAAGATGAACAAATTCATGAATTATTTCGGATTGCCCAAGATATAGAAGGTCTACCTCGGCACTCGTCCGTTCATGCGGCAGGGATAGTAATGAGTGAAGAACCTCTTACTGACATTGTTCCGTTACAACATGGGAATGATGGGATGTTTTTGACTCAATTTCCTATGGGAGATATAGAGAATATTGGTCTATTAAAAATGGACTTTTTAGGGTTAAGAAATTTAAGTTTTATCGGAAAAATATGTCGGCTTATTGAAATAAACCATGATATACAAATTGAATTAGATGTAATACCATTTGATGATAATAAAACGTTCCAGTTACTTGGCTTAGGAGATACGAATGGTGTATTTCAATTAGAGTCATCAGGAATGAAAAGTGTACTACGCAGATTAAAGCCAAACCAATTTGAGGATATTGTTGCGGTGAATGCGTTGTATCGCCCAGGTCCGATGGAAAATATCCCGTTATATATACGAAGAAAGAATAAAGAAGAAGAAGTAACATATCCTCATGAAACATTGAGGGATATTTTGGAACCTACGTATGGAGTTCTTATTTACCAAGAGCAAATCATGCAAATAGCCTCAAGAATGGCGGGGTTCTCATTAGGGGAATCGGATGTTTTGCGACGTGCAGTTGGAAAGAAGAAAAGAGACGTTTTGGAAGAAGCTCGACAGCAGTTTGTTTCTGGTGCGGTTAAGAATAGTTACTCCCAACTTGAAGCAAACGACATGTATAACTTAATTGTTCGCTTTGCGGATTATGGTTTTAATAGAAGTCATGCAGTCGCATATAGTGTTATTGCATATCAACTTGCCTACTTAAAAGCTAACTACTCAATTGAATTCATGGCAGCGATGATGGAGTCTGTTATTCATCACCATGAGAAGCTTGGTGAAGTAGTGGGGGAGGCAAGAAGAAAGGGAATTATTGTTCATCCACCATCGATCAAAAAAAGTGATGTCCATTTTTCGGTGAAGGACAAAGAAATTTGGATTGGATTAGCCGCTGTAAAGAACGTTAGTCACCAGGCAGTAAAAGAAATTGTTTCTGTCAGAAAACGAGATGGTTTTGAAGATTTATTTGATCTATGTGCAAAAATACCTCCTAAGATATTGCCGAAGCGTTCACTAGAAGCACTTATTGTATCGGGAGTATTAGACGATGTTTTTCCTGAAAGGGCGCAGTTGTTAGCTAGTTTAGATATGGCTATGGAGTATGGGGAAAGATATCGTATGAAGGAAGAGGAATCCCAAACAGAGTTGTTTATGGAAGAAGTGAAAAAACCAGAATATATCACTGTTCCACCACTTTCTGAAAGGGATCAATTGAATTTCGAAAAACAAGTATTAGGGTTTTACGCATCTGGGCATCCAGTAGAAATGGATTTACCAGTTATCAGTAAATATAATCGCTCACCTATTCAGGATTTAAAAGAAAAGAGTAATAACGATCGTGTTCGTGTTGCAGGGATGGTGGAAGAAACTAGGGTGATACAAACAAAGAAAAAACAACAAATGGCGTTTGTAAAAATTTCAGATGAAACTGGAGAATTAGATATAACCGTATTTCCAGACCAGTATGAATCGTATCGTCTAAAACTTCAAAAAGGAGAGCTATTGTTTATTGAAGGGAAGATTCAAGAACATAAGGGAGATAAAAAACTTGTCTTAGATAAATGTGCTTTAATTTCAAGTTTAAAGCAAAAACAAGCTGAGGCACAACAACCAAAATTGTATGTGAAAATCTCCTTCGTACATGAGAAGCAAGGTGCATTAGAAGAATTAAAAATTCTCCTAGAGGAGGATCCAGGTGAAATTCCGGTAATATTAGTGTATGAGCGAACGAATCAAGCGAAGTATTTGTCAGAAATGTGGAATGTTTCAGGCAGTGACAGGCTATTATTAAAATTAAAGGCACTATTAGGAAAGAAGAATGTTATTTTAAAAAATGGTAATTTGTAGGATGATGAATGAGAATACCTAATCACTAGCTAGTTTTGTAATACGTTCTTTTATAAGAGTTTTTCTATTTTAAAACTTTTGGGATGTAACATATTATGTAATTTGTTATAATGAAAAATGGTCCTAAGTGGTCAGACCACTTAGATAAAGTGATAAGGGAGAGTGGAAACGTGACGACTTTAAGAGAAGAAGCATTACATATGCATCAATTAAAGAAAGGGAAATTGGAAACAAGGGCCAAAGTACCTGTACGTAATGCAAAAGATCTGTCGTTAGCTTATTCACCAGGTGTTGCAGAACCATGTAAGGAAATATTTGAAGATCCACAATCAGTGTATGAATACACGGTCAAAGGAAATATGGTTGGAGTAGTTTCAGATGGTTCAGCGGTATTAGGACTAGGCAATATAGGTCCAGAAGCAGCGATGCCTGTCATGGAAGGAAAGGCTGTATTGTTTAAATCGTTTGCTGGTGTAGATGCATTCCCAATTTGTTTAAACACAAACGATGTGGAAAAAATTATTGAAACAGTAAAATTATTGGAACCAACGTTCGGTGGAATAAATTTAGAAGATATTTCTGCTCCAAGATGCTTTGAAATAGAAGAGAGACTAAAAAAAGAGATGAACATTCCTGTGTTTCATGATGATCAGCATGGAACTGCCATCGTTACTGCAGCCGGTTTATTAAATGCCTTAAAGATTACTGGTAAATCTATGCAAGAAATAAAAGTGGTTGTTAATGGAGCTGGTGCTGCAGGGATTGCAATTATTAAACTATTAAAGAGCATGGGATGTAAGGAATTTATTCTTTGTGATTCCAAAGGCGCTATATTTGAGGGCCGTTCGTATGGGATGAATGATTTAAAACACGAACTTTCACTTGTTACGAATAGAGGACGAAAAGAAGGAAGTTTAGAAGACGTTATTAAAGAGACAGATGTATTTGTTGGTGTATCTGTTGCTGGAGCTCTTACGAAAGAAATGATTGAAAGCATGAATCCAGATCCAATTATCTTTGCAATGGCAAACCCGGTTCCTGAAATTATGCCTGAGGATGCGAAAGCTGCGGGGGCAAGTGTCATTGGTACTGGGCGATCTGATTTTCCAAACCAAGTAAACAATGTACTAGCTTTTCCGGGGATTTTCCGAGGAGCATTAGATGTTTATGCTACACACATAAACGAGGAGATGAAAATAGCAGCAGTAAATGCTATTGCCAGTCTTGTTGAAGAAGAAAAGCTTCATGTAGACTATGTGATACCTGGACCATTTGACCCGAGAGTTGCTCCAGCTGTGGCAAGAAGTGTAGCTCAAGCTGCTATGGATACAGGAGTGGCGAGAAGAAAGGTAGACCCTGCTGCAGTGGAAGAGAAAACAAGAGAACTTACTCTCATTGATGAAGGATAAGGAAATAGAAAGGCAGGTGGCAAAAGGTGAGTGTTGGACAAAAAATGTACTTAAATATTGTAAAAGAAATTGATTCTATTATTCGATTAGATCAATTATCACCTGGAGACAAACTGCCTTCTGAACGTGAATTAGCAGAAAGATTGAATGTAGGTCGTTCTTCCGTTCGGGAAGCATTAAGAGCACTCGAACTTCTCGACTTAATTGAGACAAGAAAAGGAGAAGGTACTTACATAAAGGAATCTGGAGGCCATCGAATTGCAGAAGTTTTAGCAAGTTTTTTCTTTCGAGATACAAAAGCTAAACAAGATGTTATGGAGACGAGAAGGATCATAGAAGTTGAAGCAGTACGATTAGCTTGTATGAGAGCATCAAAAGAACAATTAGATAAACTCGAAATTATATTAGAAGAGTCAAAGAAAAAATGGACAAGTGGTGAATTGCCAGTGGAAGAAGATTTTTTATTTCATAAAACCCTCGTAGAATCTAGCCATAATAAACTATTGTTAAATATCTGGCGTCCATTGGTAGATTATAGTAAAGTTGCAATAAGAGAATCATTATCAAGGGAAGGTAGAATAGGAAATTCGATTCAAGAACACGAAGCGATTTTACGAGCTTTAACTTCTAAAAATGATGAGGATGCTGTCTGTTACTTAAGAACACACTTGGAAAATAGCAGATTTTAGACTTGCAGATACCCAATAATTACATTAACATAAACAAACTTTTTTAAAATAATGAGGTGAGATCGTGATACGTGATATTTTTTCAAAGAAAAAGAAATATGCAACAATTCCCTCTGAACAAGCGAAACAAGAGGTGCCAGAAGGGTTAATGACAAAGTGCCCAAAATGTAAAACCATATTGTATACGAAGGAACTAAAGAAAATCAATATGGTTTGTGAAGGGTGCAGTCACCATCATAGCATAACAGCATACGAACGTATCGGACTCACACTAGATGAAGGTAGCTTCGTTGAATTTGATCAAGATATGATTGCAAAAGATCCATTGAATTTCCCGTCATATTTAGAGAAGTCGAAGCTTGATAGAGAAAAAACGAATCTTAATGAAGCTGTAGTTACTGGAGAAGGTACTATTTACAGCATCCCTACCGTTATCGGAGTAATGGATTCTCGATTCCGTATGGGGAGTATGGGGTCTGTCGTAGGGGAGAAGATTGCCCGGGCAATTGAAAGGGCCATTGAGGGAGAAAAGCCTTTTATTTTGTTCTCCGCTTCAGGGGGAGCAAGAATGCAAGAGGGTGTCTTTAGTTTAATGCAAATGGCGAAAACTAGTGCGGCACTAAATCAACTTCACGAAAATGGTCAACTGTTCATTAGTATTATGACCCATCCTACTACTGGGGGAGTTTCTGCAAGTTTTGCATCATTAGGTGATATTAATTTAGCAGAACCTGGTGCGCTAATAGGTTTTGCAGGAAGAAGAATAATTGAACAAACAATTCGCCAAAAGCTACCAGATGACTTTCAGACAGCAGAATTTTTGCTAGAACATGGACAATTAGATAAAGTGGTATCACGACATGAGATGAAGGAAACACTTGGAAATATTTTAGAGATACATTACCCCCACTTTCAAACTAGGGAGGGAATTTAATTGGCAGAACAGCAACTATCCTTTGAAAAACCCATTACGGAGCTAAAAAATAAGATAAATGAATTAAAAGCTTTTACGGAAGAAAAAGGTATTGATTTGTCTGGGGAAATCGAAAAGCTTGAAGGGCGTCTGGAACAGTTAGAAAAAGATATATATGGAAACTTAAATCCATGGGAAAGAGTCCAAATTGCTCGTCATAGTAAACGCCCTACAACGTTAGATTATATCGACCGTATTTTCACTAATTTCATCGAATTTCATGGTGATCGATTATATGGTGAAGATAAAGCTATTGTTGGCGGAATCGGTAAGTTCGAAGGAAAACCAGTTACCGTTATTGGACATCAACGAGGGAAAGATACAAAGGAAAACATTAAACGTAACTTTGGTATGCCACATCCTGAAGGATATAGAAAAGCATTGAGGTTAATGAAACAGGCAGATAAATTCAATCGACCTATTATTTGTTTTATTGATACAAAAGGTGCGGACCCTGGAATTGAATCAGAAGAACGTGGACAAAGTGAAGCAATTGCAAGAAACCTTTTAGAAATGTCCGGTTTAAGAGTACCAATTCTTTGTATTGTAATTGGCGAAGGAGGAAGTGGTGGAGCACTTGCTCTTGGTGTAGGAGATAAAATTTTCATGTTAGAAAATTCAACATATTCTGTTATATCTCCTGAAGGTGCTGCAGCATTATTATGGAAAGATTCGAGCTTGGCAAAGCGAGCTGCTGAGACTATGAAAATAACAGCACCAGATTTATTAGAGTTAGGTTTAATAGACGAGATGATTCCAGAGGTAAGAGGTGGAGCCCATCGTAATGTAGATAAACAAGCAACTGAAATTAAAAAAATGATAGGTATTTCTTTGGATGAATTGGGAAAAATACCTAATGAAACCCTTGTTTTAAAACGTTACGAAAAATTTAAGAAAATTGGAGAAATTAACCATGTAAACGATGCCATCGTTATGAAATAAGGAGTGCGCTTTCTCATTTATGGGGAAGCGTCTTTATTTTCCCCGGAATAGATGTTGTGTTTCGTAATTGAAAGTGTTATTTTAAACACATATTATATTACAGAATGTAATAAAGAGGTGACTGACAGTATTATGAAACGTATTGGAGTACTTACAAGTGGTGGAGATTCCCCAGGGATGAATGCAGCCATTCGAGCTGTTGTTAGGAAGGCAATTTACCATAACCTTGAGGTTTATGGTATTTACTATGGGTATGCAGGATTAATTTCAGGAGATATAAAAAAGCTTGAGATTGGATCTGTAGGTGATATTATCCATCGTGGTGGAACAATGCTTTATACTGCACGTTGTGAAGAGTTTAAGACATTAGAAGGTCAACTAAAAGGTATAGAGAATTTAAAAAAGTTTGGAATAGAAGCTTTGGTTGTTATTGGAGGAGACGGCTCTTTCCGTGGTGCTGAAAAGCTTACGGAGCATGGATTCCCAACAATTGGTGTTCCTGGAACAATCGATAATGATATTTCTGGGACTGATTATACAATTGGTTTTGATACAGCATTAAATACGGTTATTGATGCTATTGATAAAATTCGTGATACGGCAACATCACACGAAAGAACATATGTTATTGAAGTAATGGGGCGCGATGCTGGTGATATAGCATTATGGTCAGGTTTAGCCGATGGAGCTGAGTCAATACTTATTCCAGAAGAAACTTTTAAAATTGACGATATTATTACACGTTTGAAGAAAGGGCACGATAGAGGTAAGAAACATAGTATAATAGTAGTTGCTGAAGGAGCAGGTTCTGGGGTTGAAATTGCGAAAGAAATTCAAGATCAAACAAACCTAGAAACAAGAGTTACTGTACTTGGCCATATCCAACGTGGTGGTTCTCCAACTGCAGCAGACCGCGTACTTGCTAGCCGCTTAGGTGCATATGCAGTTGAGCTATTATTGCAAGGAGAAGCAGGAAAGATGGTAGGTATTGAGAAAAACGTATTAGTTTCACATAACATCGATGATGCTCTTTCTCGCAAACACGAAATAGATAGTACAATGTACAAGCTTTCTAAAGAGCTATCTATTTAAGATTTACTCAGCTATTTTCGGCTTGTTTATAGCATGTTTTTTAAATGCATGATATAAAACAGGATTTAATAGCTAGGACAAATGCAAATTTGTCCTGGCTTTTGTATGGAAAAAAGGAAAATAGAAAATGCTAAAGATTAGAATGTTTTTGATTATGAGGAGGATATGAAAGTGAGAAAAACAAAAATAGTATGTACGATAGGTCCGGCTAGTGAGAGTTTAGACAAGTTAAAGGCATTAATTTCTGCAGGGATGAATGTGGCAAGATTAAATTTCTCTCATGGTGATTATGAAGAACATGGTGCAAGAATTGAAAATATAAGACAAGCCGCTAATGAACTAGGAAAAACAGTAGCCATTTTATTAGATACAAAAGGACCAGAAATCAGAACACAAACAGTGGAAGGTGGATCAGTAGAATTAGTACAAGGAAACACAGTTACTGTTTCCATGACTGAGGTGGTAGGAACTGCAGAGAAGTTTTCTATTACATATCCTGGTTTAATTAATGATGTTCAAGTTGGATCTACTCTTTTATTAGACGATGGTTTAATTGAACTAAAGGTAAAAGAAATTCGTGAAAATGAGTTAGTTACAGAAATAATTAATAGTGGAGTATTAAAAAATAAAAAAGGTGTAAACGTTCCTGGAGTAAGCGTGAATCTGCCTGGTATTACGGAGAAAGATGCAAACGATATCGTATTCGGTATTGAGCAAAATGTTGATTTCATTGCTGCTTCTTTCGTTCGTCGCGCATCAGATGTATTAGAAATTCGTGAACTACTAGAAAAGCATAATGCTGACCATATCCAAATCATCCCTAAGATTGAAAACCAAGAAGGTGTAGATAATATTGACGAAATTCTTGAAGTTTCTGAAGGATTAATGGTTGCTCGTGGTGACTTAGGGGTAGAAATTCCAGCAGAAGATGTTCCATTAGTACAAAAAGAATTAATCAAGAAATGTAACCTACTTGGCAAGCCAGTTATTACTGCAACACAAATGTTGGATTCCATGCAACGTAACCCTCGTCCAACGCGTGCGGAAGCGAGTGATGTTGCAAATGCAATTTTTGATGGTACGGATGCAATCATGCTTTCAGGTGAAACAGCTGCTGGGATATATCCAGTTGAATCTGTTCAAACAATGGCAAACATTGCACTGAAGACAGAAACTGCATTACGTTATGAAGACATTTTAAAGAGAACAAGATTAGAAAGTGAACAAACTATTACAGATGCTATTAGCCAATCTGTTGCACATACAGCACTTAACTTACATGCATCTGCTGTTTTAACATCAACAGAAAGTGGTCATACAGCACGTATGATTTCAAAATATCGTCCGAAATCACCAATTGTTGCAATTGCTAGTAATGATAGTATTTGTCGTTCATTAGCACTTTCATGGGGTGTCTACCCACAAGTTGGTGAGAGAGCTAGTTCTACAGATGAAATGCTTCAATTAGCGGTTGATGGAGCGTTAAAATCAGGTCATGTAAAACATGGTGACTTAGTAGTAATTACTGCTGGTGTTCCAGTAAATGAAACAGGAACTACAAATATTATGAAAGTCCATGTTATTGGCGAAGTATTGGCTAGTGGACAAGGAATTGGCAGAAAATCTGCAACGGGAAAAGTGGTAGTTGCGAACAGTGCGAAAGAAGCATTAGACAAGGTTAATACTGGTGATGTATTAGTAACAACAAATACGGACCGTGATATGATGGATGCGTTTGAAAAAGCATCTGCTGTAATTACGGAACAAGGTGGCTTAACTTCGCACGCTGCGGTAGTTGGATTAAGCTTAGGAGTACCAGTTGTTGTTGGTGTTGAAGGAGCTACAACGTTATTCCAAGATGGAGACGAAGTAACTGTAGACGGCCAACACGGTAAGATTTACAAAGGTCAAGCAAGTGTACTATAATATGTAAAAAGAGGAGGGAGTTTTTCCCTCCTCTTTTTTAACACACTCAAAGAAAAGTGGTTGTGATTAATACTCCTAGAAAGGTTGTGTTCTCCATTTAAGGTTTGTTCGATCAGAGCGTGATCAGATCGTAATCAGATCAGAGCGAGAGCGAACCTTTCAGAAGCGTTTTTGCCCGTGAAAGGTACGATCAGATCGAGAGCGAACCTTTCAGAAGCGTTTTTGCCCGTGAAAGGTACGATCAGAGGGGGAGCGAACCTTTCAGAAGCATTTTTGCCGGTGAAAGGTACGATCAGATCGAGAGCGAACCTTTCAGAAGCGTTTTTGCCCGTGAAAGGTACGATCAGGGCGAGAGCGAACCTTTCAGAAGCGTTTTTGCCCGTGAAAGGTACGATCAGAGGGGGAGCGAACCTTTCAGAAGCGTTTTTGCCGGTGAAAGGTACGATCAGAGCGAGAGTGAACCTTTCAGAAGCGTTTTTGCCCGTGAAAGGTACGATCAGAGGGGGAGCGAACCTTTCAGAAGCGTTTTTGCCCGTGAAAGGTACGATCAGAGCGAGAGTGAACCTTTCAGAATTCAGAGCGAAAAGAATATTATCAAACAAAGTTAGCATTACTAGATATGATACCCGTATTTTTAGGGGAGACACCCATGAAAGTGATAATTTTCACCATAACGGATGAAAATACGTTATGAAGTATTTTCTTACCATTCATTATCTATGGAATGATCGTAAGTCCACGAATTCCAATGGGAATAAACCCCGTAGCGACGTAGTCGTGAGGGGGCTCGGTAACTCCCCACAGGAAAGTAGTGGACTGGGCGAATGGAAAATGAACCAACAAAGTTAGGTAACTACTAATTGAGAACACGAGGGTAGACAAAATTAAAAGAACATATTGTAGGAGAAAGAAGGTGCTATAAAATGGGGAAAATATTTTTCTTATTAATTGTCATCATACCAGCACTAGAGATTTGGGTATTAATATTTTCGGGTAATACTATCGGTGTCTTACCTACCATTGCCCTAATTATACTAACTGGTATTTTAGGTGCTGCCTTAGCAAAACGCGAAGGGATAAATGCCATCCGAAGTGCACAGCTGCAAGCGTCACAAGGTCAAGTACCTAGTGGAGTAATTCTAGATGGATTATGTATTCTAGTAGGTGGAGTTGTGTTACTTACACCAGGATTCATAACAGATGCATTTGGCTTCTTCTTACTCATACCTCAAACAAGATCTATATTTAAAGCGTTCTTACAGCGAATATTCGAAAAGATGATTCGTACAGGCAATGTAACTTTTTATACGAATAGAAGATGGTAGAAAAGGTAGAGATTGTTCACACAAATTCGTTAACAATCTCAACCTTTTTTTACATAAGTAATGACTTCTTGAAAAACTCCTGCCTTTACAATAGATTGAAGTAAAATTAGTAAAGCTGGTCCAATTAATAACCCGAATATCCCAAACATTTGGTAGCAGGCAAATAAACTTATGAGAAGAGCTAGTGGAGGAATTCCCATATGCTTAGACATCACTTTTGGTTCTGCTAATTGTCGTTGAATTATTACTAATCCATAAAGAATAGAAAGTCCAATAGATAACCCCCAATTTCCTGAAAAAAACGCATAAGCTATCCAAGGGATAAAAATAAGCCCCGTTCCAAGATAAGGGAAAATATCAACTAAGGCAATTAAGAGAGCAGTAGTAATGGCATATTCGACTCCTATAATAAATAAACCAATTAATACGATAAGCCCCGTCATGCAAACTAATGTTAATTGGGCGAATACATAGCCTGTAATTGCCTTTTTCCATTGAGTTGTCATTTTAGATACGATTACTTTTATTCTTTTAGGTGTTTTGCTTTCTACCCAATGAATCATCACAGGCCAATCTTTTGTTATAAAGAATGCCCCTAATAAAGCGAAAAATAACACGGTGATTGTGTTAGGAAGAGCGAGTAAAAAATCAGCTAGGCCATTTAATACATGTTGCACGATGGTGCTCATGTGATTACCTAATTCTCCCAATATATTCTCTAATGAGTGGTGTAATGTTGTTTGTTGTCCTGAGTTTAGCTGAGAAGAAAAAGCTAAAATTCCTTCATATAAAGGTAGGATGAATGTATCAAACCACTGATGTATATATTCAACTCCATCATTGATATATTGCGGAAGTTCTTTTTTTAAATAACCCAATCCTGCTACAATTTCAGCGATAAGTAATGTAATAATTGCAGAAAATATTAGAACAAATAATAATATGATAAAAAAAACAGCGGATGACCGTTTCCATCCAAAATTATTTTCTATAAAATTTACAGCAGGTAAAAATATTAGCGATATAATTAAACCTATTAAAAATGGGTATAAATAGATAGTCAATACATAGACGAAAACAATAATAAGACATAACCAAAACAACACTGTACTAGCCCTAAAAAAAGACTCGTACATGTTTTTTCTCATGAGAACTTCACCACCTCTGTTACTGCATACAATGCTTGTACAACAAACTTATGCGGTAGATCATTAAAATATGCTTAGGAGAAAAAGCAGATCTTACAATACAGGTGAGCTAACCTTTTTTCAACTTAGTACAAGTATGTTAAACTATACTTATATTAGGAGTGACATAGAAATTATGAATGCTATGTTATTTATGATTATTCTATTGGCTATTGGTATTTTTGCAAAAAACCAGGCCCTAATTTTTGCAGTTGCTTTTTTACTAGTGGTAAAATGGATTGGTATTGGCGACAAAGCATTTCCATTTTTACAACAGAAAGGTATTAGTATTGGAGTTACTATCATTACCATTGCAGTACTAGTTCCAATTGTGACAGGAGAAATAGGATTTAAAGAATTGCAATCATCGTTAAAATCTTTTTATGCATGGATAGCACTAGGTTCCGGCATCCTTGTTGCAATTATTGCAGCAAGTGGGATTGAGTTATTAAAAACAGATCCCCACATAACTGCAGCGTTAGTATTGGGAACTATATTGGCAGTTGCTATATTCAATGGAGTAGCTGTTGGTCCATTGATTGGAGCTGGAATTGCATATACAGCTATGAAAGTAGTTCAATTTATTGGGAACATAGGATCTTAAAAACTATTTTTTGTGAATATTCGAACAAGTGAAAATAATTGTATTAGTCCGAATTTTTGTTTGTTTTAAAAAATAAAAGTTCACAAAAATGTGAAAAATGGTATAATAAAATACGTACAATACAGATACATAAGATTACTAATATATTCTGTATATATTTCGTAACCGCTTACGTTTTTTGAAATTATATAGAATAGTTTGCTCAAAAGGGAACACGTTTCGAATAAAATATATTAATAAACTATTTTTATGAAAATGTATAGAAAGAGTAGACTTCATGTATTTCGAAACGTTATTATAATATTTAATTGTTTAGGGGTAGATAAAACAGATTCCCGTAATTTTCGAACAAAGGAGAGGTTGGTATGAGTACAACGAAAGGGTTAGAAGGAGTAGTTGCTACAACGTCTAGTGTAAGTTCAATAATCGATGGAGTCTTAACGTACCATGGTTATGATATTGATGATTTAGCAGATCATGCAAGTTTTGAAGAAGTTATTTTTTTACTGTGGAATCACAGATTACCTAGTCAAGAAGAACTTCAAAGTTTTCAATCGGAGCTAGCGAATGCGGCAGTTGTCTCAAAAGAAGTATTAGATCAAATGAAAACTTTTCCAATTGATAAAGTACATCCTATGGCTGCCTTACGTACAGCAGTATCAAATTTAGCTCTTTTTGATGAATCTGCAGATGATATGAGCGAAGAAGCAAACCGTCAAAAGGCATTAAAACTACAAGCAAAAATGCCAACTTTAGTAACTGCATTTTCAAGAATCCGCCAAGGAAAAGAGCCAGTAGAACCTCGTATTGATCTAAGCTTTGCAGCAAATTTCCTATACATGTTAACTGGTGAAGAGCCAGATGAAATATCTGAGAAGGCGTTTAACAAAGCATTAGTGTTACATGCGGACCACGAATTAAATGCATCTACTTTTACAGCGCGAGTTTGTGTTGCAACTTTATCTGATATGTATTCTGGTATTACTGCAGCTATAGGTGCTTTAAAAGGACCACTACATGGTGGGGCAAATGAACGAGTAATAAAGATGCTTTCTGAAATCGACGATGTTGAGAAGGCAGAGCAGTATATTAAGGATGCTTTAGAAAGAAAAGTGAAAATTATGGGCTTTGGACATCGTGTATACAAAAATGGTGATCCTCGTGCGAAACATTTAAAGGAAATGTCTCGTCAACTTACAAGCATTACTGGAGAATCTAAATGGTATGAGATGAGTGTGAAAATTGACGAGGTAGTAACAAACGAAAAAGGATTGTTACCAAATGTTGATTTCTATTCTGCTTCTGTATACCACAGTCTAAATATTGAACATGATTTGTTTACTCCAATCTTTGCAGTTAGCCGTGTTTCAGGATGGATTGCTCATATTCTTGAGCAATACGAAAACAATCGATTAATCCGTCCAAGAGCAGAATACACAGGCCCAGAACGTCAATCTTGGGTTCCGTTAGAACAACGATAAGGTAGTTAGAATTAGGGGGGGAGCTAGTTCAATGCGAAGCCTTCCCTTTCCTATTGTCTATACATAAATTTTTTTGATTATTTAAGGAGGCTATTCAATATGGCAGGAGAAAAAATTACAGTAAATAACGGTGAACTAAATGTTCCTAATCAACCAATAATTCCATTTATCGAAGGAGACGGTATTGGTCCAGACATTTGGGCAGCAGCATCTCGCGTAATTGAAGCTGCAGTTGAGAAAGCATATAACGGAGAGAAAAAAATCGTTTGGAAAGAAGTTTTAGCTGGAGAGAAGGCATTTAACCAAACAGGGGAATGGCTTCCAAGTGAAACATTAGATGCAGTTAGAGAATATTTCATTGCAATTAAAGGACCACTTACTACTCCAATTGGAGGAGGAATCCGTTCTTTAAACGTTGCACTTCGTCAAGAGCTTGATTTATTTGCTTGTGTCCGTCCTGTTCGCTGGTTTGAAGGAGTTCCTTCCCCAGTAAAACGACCACAAGATACTGACATGGTAATCTTCCGTGAAAATACAGAAGACATCTATGCAGGAATTGAATTCCAAAAAGGAACAGAAGAAGCGAAGAAGTTAATCAACTTTCTTCAGACTGAAATGGGAGCTACCAAAATTCGTTTCCCTGAAACTTCTGGTATCGGTGTAAAACCAGTTTCCGAGGAAGGTACTCATCGTTTAGTAAGAGCAGCGATCCAATATGCAATTGATGAAGGACGTAAGAGTGTAACACTTGTTCATAAAGGAAATATCATGAAGTTCACTGAGGGAGCTTTCAAGAGCTGGGGATATGAATTAGCTGAGAAAGAATTCGGTGACAAAGTTTTCACATGGGCTGAATACGATAAAATTGTTGAAGAACAAGGCCGTGATGCTGCAAACGATGCTCAGTCTAAAGCAGAAGCTGAAGGTAAAATTATTGTTAAGGATGCGATTGCTGACATCTTCTTACAACAAATCTTAACTCGTCCAAAAGAGTTTGAGGTTGTTGCAACAATGAATTTAAATGGAGACTATATTTCTGATGCATTAGCAGCTCAAGTTGGTGGTATTGGAATTGCTCCAGGAGCAAATATTAACTACGCTACAGGACATGCTATTTTTGAAGCAACACATGGCACTGCTCCAAAATATGCAGGATTAGATAAAGTAAATCCTTCATCTGTATTACTTTCTGGAGTATTAATGTTACGTCACCTTGGCTGGACAGAAGCAGCAGACTTAGTAGAAAACTCTATGGACAAAACAATTGGAAGTAAAGTGGTAACGTATGACTTTGCTCGTCTAATGGAAGGTGCAACAGAAGTAAAATGCTCTGAATTTGGTGATGAGCTAATCAAAAATCTATAATCCAATAGTTCTATAATTGTCATACTTTTTCAATTACGAAATTATTAGTTACTAGAATCCGCGAGACTCCTGTTCATAAAAGAGTTCCAAAAGTTTTAGCTTGAGGAAACTCGTGGAATGTACACAGAATCGAGCTGTATTCTTCAAAATCAACAATCAAGTAAGTAGAGAACCAATCATAAATATTAATCGGAACGTTAATTATGAGAGGAGAATTGTTGACGATGACTATTAAGCGTAAAAAGATTACTGTTGTTGGTGGGGGATTCACAGGTACAACAACAGCACTTATGGCAGCACAAAAGGAACTTGGGGATGTTGTTTTAGTGGATATTCCACAAGCGGAAAACCCTACAAAAGGGAAAGCTTTGGATATGATGGAAGCGAGTCCAGTTCAGGGGTTTGATTCAAATATTATCGGTACGTCCGACTACAAGGAAACAGAAGGTTCTGATATCGTCGTTATTACTGCTGGTATCCCAAGAAAACCAGGTATGAGCCGTGACGATTTAGTGGCTACAAATGCGGGAATTATGAAATCTGTAACAAAGGAAATTGTAAAATATTCCCCAGAATGTTATATCATCGTTTTAACAAATCCGGTTGATGCAATGACATACACTGTATTCAAAGAATCTGGGTTCCCAAAAAATCGAGTAATTGGTCAATCAGGGGTGCTTGACACAGCGCGATTTAGAACATTTGTTGCACAAGAATTAAACGTATCCGTAGAAGATGTAACAGGCTTTGTACTAGGTGGTCATGGGGATGACATGGTACCAATGCTTCGTTACTCCTTTGCTGGAGGAATACCTTTAGAAAAGTTAATTGAAAAAGAGCGTTTGGATGCAATTGTAGAACGCACAAGAAAAGGTGGCGGTGAGATCGTCAACCTTCTCGGAACAGGAAGTGCTTATTTTGCACCTGCTGCATCTATCGTTCAAATGGTGGAAGCCATTGTGAAAGATAAAAAACGTATTCTTCCTTCGATTGCATATCTTGAAGGAGAGTATGGATACAATGATCTATACTTAGGAGTTCCAACAATCTTAGGTGGAGACGGAATAGAGAAAATCATTGAACTCGATTTAACAGATGAAGAAAAAGCTGCACTTCAAAAATCAGTTGATTCCGTGAAGAATGTAATGAAGGTATTAGATAAATAAGCGTGCATATGATATGATAACAGAAATCCGGTGCTAGTAATGCCCGGATTTCTTTAACAAATTATTGTAAACGCTTTCTTTACGAAGGTGTGAGACTGGAGGAATTTTTTTGTTTAAGAAAAAGCGAGATCTTGGATTGACTATTGATAATTTATCTGTGGGGAAAAAAGTAGAGTTGACAAAAAAAATAGAAGATAAAGATATACTTTTGTACTTAGGTTTCACAGAAGATTCTAATCCTATCTATATACAGCATGATTACGCAACTCGTACACCGTTTCAAAAACCAATTGTGCCACACAGTATGATTAATGGTTTACTTACATCAGCAATTTCTATGCAATTACCGGGTCCTGGAAGTTCGATAAAAAAAATGAACATATCTTATCCCAAGCCCCTTTATCATTATGGTACACTATCCCTTACACTAGAAGTTATCAAAGTAGATGAGAAAGAGCATACCACTAGTATATCTGTGATTGGCAAAGATGAATATGAAGATGAAGTTTTAGTTGGAGAACTTGAGGTTTGCCCACCATATCCTTGGAAACCAATTACGTATGATTCTGGAACATTTGAGAACTTTTAAGTCACAAAAACCACACGTCCTAAGCCGTGTGGTTTTTGATTTGTAGCAGTTTGTATAAGGAGATAGCTGTTTTCCGGAGTTGTGGGAATATGTGCTAAAATAAAAAACAACGAACATTCCAGAAAGTGACATGCAAATATTTTTAAAAGTAATTCAATAAAACTAATAGTTTGTCATTTCTTCAAAATATAGTAAGATGAAAATAAAAAGCCTTCTTAATTATTGGGGATGTTTTGTTATTCTTTTCTTACCACTTAAATCAGGGAAAAGAATGAAGACTAGGAGGAACTAAAAATGACGCAAAAAGTATTAATCGTCGATGATGAAGAATCTATATTGACATTATTGCAGTATAATTTGGAGCAAGGTGGTTTTCAAGTAACAACAGCTATGGATGGGAAAGCAGCTTTGGACAAAGCGTTATTACACAATTATGACTTAATTGTGCTTGATTTAATGCTACCAGAGTTAGATGGATTAGAAGTTTGTAAACAGCTAAGACAGAATAAAGTGCTTACGCCAATTCTCATGCTTACGGCTAAGGATGATGAGTTTGATAAAGTATTGGGTCTGGAATTAGGTGCTGATGATTATTTAACGAAACCTTTTAGTCCAAGGGAAGTAGTTGCTAGAGTCAGGGCGATATTAAGAAGAACTCAAACAACTATAGAAAAACAACAAGAACAACAAGTAGAGAAAAAAGTTATTGCAATTGGTGATGTAGAGATAATTCCAGACAACTATGAAGTGTTTCTGAAAGGAAATCAACTTGAACTCACACCGAAAGAATTTGAGCTGTTATTTTATTTAGCTGATCACAAAGGTAGAGTATTAACGAGAGATCAGTTACTCAACGCTGTATGGAATTATGAGTTTGTTGGTGATACTAGAATTGTTGACGTTCACGTTAGTCATCTAAGAGAAAAGATTGAACCGAACACGAAAAAACCTGTATATATTAAAACAATTCGGGGGTTAGGATACAAAATGGAGTCTCCTAATAAAGATGAGTAGTTATAGATCAAGGCTTATTTTCCCACTAGCGATCATAATTTTAGTGGTGCTATCAAGTTTAGGTATTATAATTGCATCTTTAGTGAAAGAGTTTTACTATGAAAGATTGAATGATCGTGTTACGAAAGAATCGGAAGTTGTAGCCTATTATTTAGGGCAGCTAGATTTTCATTCTCCAGAGTTAGTTCAACAACATATTGTAGAAATAGGTGAGAAATTAAATGTTCGTGTAACACTTGTTGACGCTTCGGGGAACGTTGTGGCAGAAACGGACGCGGACCCATCATTGATGGAAAACCACCTCCACAGACCTGAAATACAGGATGCCATTCGGAATGGATATGGACAACAATTACGATATAGTAATACAGTAAAAAGGGAATTGCTGTACTATGCCATTCCTATTGAGCCTTTAGGAGATTATGCCGCTTTTTTAAGAGTAGGGATGCCTGTTGAGGAAATTAATCCAATATACCAAAATTTATGGACAATTATTTTTGTAAGTTTCTTTATAGCATTCGTAGTTATCGTTTTATTTGCAACAAAACTTACGAATCAAACTATTGCACCAATTGAGGATGCACGACTTGTGGCAAATCAATTGGCAAAAGGAGATTTCAGTGCAAGGACATATGAAGTCTCTAATCAAGAAACAGGTCAATTAAATCGTTCCTTGAACGTTTTAGCGGAAAACTTAGAGCGTATTACAAATACGTATGAGGTACAGCAAGAAAGATTAGAAACATTAATAGATAATATGGGTAGCGGACTTATTCTTATTAATGCAAAAGGAGATATTACGTTAGTGAATCGCTCTTGTAATGATATCTTTCAAGAGGATACAGACCGTTGGTTAAACCAACTCTACTATCACGTAATAAATCATAAAGAGATAATAAAGATTATTCAACAATTATTGTTAACAGAAAAAAGGATGCGTCAACATTTAACGCTTCCGATTCATATTGAAATACGCCATTTCGATGTTCATGGTGCTCCAATAATAGGGCATGATCACATGTTAAAAGGTGTAGTACTAGTCTTTCATGATATCACTGAATTAAAGAAACTGGAACAAGCTCGGAAGGATTTTGTTGCTAATGTATCTCATGAGTTGAAAACTCCAGTAACTTCTCTGAAGGGCTTTACGGAAACTCTGTTAGCAGGGGCAATGGATGATGAGCAATTAAGAAAACGTTTCTTAACAATCATTGCGACGGAATCAGAACGTTTAGAAACACTTATTCATGATTTATTAGAGTTATCCAAAATTGAAGGATCTCAATTCATATTGAACTCCCAGGCTGTTAATCTTGCTGAACTTGTAGATGATGTGATCCTTATCCTTCATGATAAAGCAAACACAAAACAAATCTCCATTCAAAAAGAAGTGACAGGTAATACAATTATTATGGGAGACCCGCATAGAATGAAACAGATTATGATTAATCTAATTAATAATGCTATTAGTTACACACCTGAAAAAGGAGATGTTACCGTTAATATAAAAGAAAAACAAGAGGTAGTAACGTTAGAGGTTCAAGATACTGGAATAGGGATAAGTAAGAAAGAAATTCCAAGGATATTTGAACGTTTTTACAGGGTGGACCGTGCTAGAAGCAGAAATTCAGGCGGAACAGGATTAGGCTTAGCTATTGTCAAACATCTGGCAGAAGCACATAAGGCGACCATGTCCGTGGAAAGTGAAGTTGGAAAAGGAACTACCTTCCGAATAAACTTTAAAAAACAATAAGGGTGAAAATCATTATTAACTTTACAAAAGAATAACACTGTATTTACAAGCACTTAATAAAAATAGAGTAAAGTAGAGGATGTAAGCAATAGAAGTTTACATCCCCTTTTAGGACAAAGGTCCCTGAACCTTTGTTCTTTTTTTATACACCAGAAAGTTTAACTTCGCTAAAGGATTAAAGTATAACATTTTTGGACTAAGAAAGTTGTCTAGCTCCAGGCGCCATGACCTCGTGTCAAATAACCTAGACGATGAAAAGTAAAAAGCACTTTTCAACTGAAAGAACATTTTTCTTCGCAGATATGCAAGCGGATTAAGCTTTTCGTTCGTCCAGAACATTTGCATTTCGGTCATGAAAGGTTCCTAAGCTAATCCTACGTTTCAATCCACATATATCTCAATATAATGCCCCTTTCATTTGTTCGAAGCATGATTCATGATAAAATAGGCAAGTAGGATAATACATAGTTGGAAAAGATGAATAGAAGAATATAAATGAGGTGCTTATATGGATAAATTTGTTTTAGTAGATGGAAATAGTATTGCATATCGTGCTTTCTTTGCACTGCCATTATTAAATAACGATAAAGGCGTATACACGAATGCAATATATGGTTTTACAACGATGCTATTGAAAATATTAGAGGAAGAAAAACCAACACATATGTTAGTTGCTTTCGATGCTGGGAAGACAACCTTTCGACATGAAACGTTTAAAGAATATAAAGGGAAACGGGAAAAGACACCGCCAGAGCTCTCTGAACAGTTGCCGTTTATGCGTGATATTCTAAAGGCGTTTAATATTGCTTATTATGAGCTAGAAAATTATGAGGCTGACGACATTATAGGAACCTTAGCAAAGAAAGCATCTGATAAAGACTGGAACGTTCGAGTTTTCAGCGGAGATAAAGACCTTCTTCAACTCGTAACAGATAAGGTAACTGTTTCTTTAACTCGAAAGGGTATTTCAAACGTAGAAACATACGATCTTGCAATGGTAGATGAGAAGTATGGGATCACTCCAAACCAAATTATCGATATGAAAGGTCTTATGGGGGATCCATCAGATAATATTCCTGGCGTTCCTGGAGTTGGTGAGAAGACAGCATTAAAATTATTAAAAGAATATAAATCAGTAGAAGAATTATATGAATCATTAGATAAAGTTTCTGGGAAAAAATTAAAAGAAAAGCTTGAAGAAAACAAAGAATCTGCATTTATGAGTAAGAAATTAGCTACAATTAATGTTGACTCACCTGTAGAGATAGATCTTTCGCAATTAACGTACACCGAACCAAATAATAGTGAAGTAACTGCTTTATTTAAAGAACTAGAATTTGCATCTCTACTAGATCGATTTAGTGATGGGGTTGAAACAGTAGAAGAGATAGAACTAGAAGACATGGATATTACCATTGTGGATGAAGTGAAGGAAGAGATGTTACAAAGTCCTTCAGCACTAGTTGTAGAGGTTCTTGAAGAAAACTACCATAATGGAGATATTCTTGGCTTAGGACTAGTAAATGATAGTGGGTATTATTTCATTCCTACAGAAGTTGCTATAAAAAGTGACGTATTTAAAAAATGGGCTTCTGATGAAAATGAAAAAAAATGGATGTTTGATGCGAAGCGTGGTGTAGTTGCTCTAGGGTGGCAGAATATTTTATTAAAAGGTATCTCTTTCGATGTTCAAATGTCGTCTTACCTAATAGATCCATCTGCTAGTTCACATGAAATTGCAGATATAGCGAAAAGGATGAAAAGCTACTCTGTTCAGACAGACGAAGCGGTATATGGAAAAGGGAAAAAGAGAAGTGTACCTGAGGAGGGAATACTTGCTCAACATCTTGTTCGTAAAGCAGCGGCAATTAAAGATGCAAAAGAAGATTTAGAGCAGGAACTGAAGAAAAATGATCAGTATGCATTGTTCGAGGAACTAGAATTACCATTATCCATCGTTTTAGGCATGATGGAAATGAATGGAGTATCTATTGATAAACAAGAATTAATTGATATGGGAACCAACCTTGGGGAAAAGCTTCAAGCAATGGAAAAAGATATCCATGAGTTGGCTGGTGTTACATTTAATATAAATTCCCCGAAGCAATTAGGGGAGGTTTTATTTGAAAAATTAAACTTACCGGTAATCAAGAAAACGAAGACGGGTTATTCAACCTCAGCAGACATACTTGAGCAACTTCAAGATCAACATGAAATAATTGAAAAGATACTGCATTATCGTCAAATTGGTAAGTTAAACTCTACTTATATTGAGGGGTTGCTTAAAGTAATTCATCCTAAGACAAAGAAAATCCATACTATTTTTAACCAAGCGTTAACACAAACAGGGAGACTAAGTTCAACCGAACCGAATCTACAAAACATCCCTATACGTTTAGAAGAAGGTCGTAAAATAAGACATGCTTTCATACCTGAGCAAAAGAATGCGGTTATCTTTGCAGCTGATTATTCGCAAATTGAGTTACGAGTATTGGCTCACATTTCAAAGGATGAAGGATTAATAAAAGCGTTTCGTGAGAATATGGATGTTCATATGAAAACAGCAATGGATGTCTTCCACGTAACGGAAGAAGAAGTAACAGG
This sequence comes from Evansella sp. AB-rgal1, assembly GCF_041820985.1. NCBI lineage: Bacteria > Bacillati > Bacillota > Bacilli > Caryophanales > Bacillaceae > Evansella > Evansella sp. AB-rgal1. The sequence goes on along the minus strand of NZ_JBGUAU010000017.1, from coordinate 92,444 downwards.
GCAGATGCGTCGAACTGCAAAGGCTGTTAACTTCGGAATTGTTTATGGAATTAGTGATTATGGATTGTCTCAAAACTTAGGCATTACAAGAAAAGAGGCAAAACAGTTTATAGAGCGTTATTTCGAAAGTTTCCCTGGTGTAAAAGATTATATGGAATCGATTGTAGAAGAAGCAAGAAGTAACGGTTTTGTCACAACTATGTTGCAGCGTCGTCGTTACTTACCAGAAATAACAAGTAGGAACTTTAACTTACGTAGCTTTGCAGAACGTACTGCAATGAATACACCTATCCAAGGAAGTGCTGCAGATATAATAAAAAAAGCAATGGTACAAATGGGAGAAGAAATGGAAAAACAAAAGCTAAAGTCTCGTTTACTTCTTTCTGTACACGATGAACTTGTATTGGAAGTGCTAGAGGAAGAACTGGAAATTATGAAAGATCTAGTTCCGAGAGTGATGGAAACTGCAGTAGAATTAATTGTTCCTTTAAAAGTAGATGTTTCATATGGAGATACTTGGTACGATGCTAAGTAACTCCTAGTGACAAGAACAGAGAAGTAGGTGACCCTTCAATGCCTGAATTGCCAGAAGTAGAAACTGTGAAACGAACGTTACAGCAACTGGTCAAGGATAAAAAAATTATTGAGGTTTATGTTACTTGGCCTAAGATGATTAAACGACCAGATGATGTAGAGGAATTTAAACATAAATTAATTGGCCAAACATTTCGGGACATTGCTCGTAGAGGAAAATTCCTTTTGTTTCGACTTGATGACTATACATTAGTTTCTCATTTGAGAATGGAAGGTCGATACGGAATTTTTTCTCCAGAAGAGCCTCCAGATAAACATACACATGTACGTTTTTTATTAGATAGTGGAGAAGAGCTTCGCTATGGTGATGTAAGGAAGTTTGGAACGATGCATCTGTTTTTAAAAGGGGAAGAGGAAAAGCACCTTCCTTTATCTCAATTAGGTATTGAGCCATTTTCAGACGAGTATACAATGGATCGATTAGGAGCTCTCTTATCAAAAACTACAAGGAAGATTAAGCCAACCCTATTGGATCAAACCCTCCTTGTAGGGCTGGGAAATATCTATGTGGATGAAGCGTTATTTCGTGCACACATCCATCCTGAAAAACTAAGTAATGAACTAACACCAGAAGAACGGAAACGTTTGTATCAGAGCATTAAGGAGACGTTAGGAGAAGCAGTGGAAATGGGAGGATCTTCGATAAAATCATACGTAAACGGTCAAGGGGAGATGGGGATGTTTCAACAAACATTGTTCGTTTATGGAAGGCAAGGAGCAGCTTGTAAAAACTGCGGAACGGAAATACAACGATCAGTTGTAGGGGGAAGAGGAACACATACTTGTTCTCAGTGCCAACCTTTTAGGTAGGAAAACAATTAAAAACTTTTTTGGGCTTTTCACTATAAATTCACGTACATTGGAAAAGCCTCTTCCATATACTATCTTATCACTGCTTTGGAAGGGGTCTTACCAATGGCGGAATTATTTTCACTTTTACTCCTCGCATTCGCTGTTAGTATGGACAGTTTCGGTGTGGGATTAACATATGGATTACGTAAAATGAAGCTACCCTTTGCTTCCTTACTTTTTATTGCCGGCTGTTCTGCTATGTCAATACTTATTGCAATGGCAGTTGGGAATGTAATTCAACAGTTTCTCTCCCCGAATATAGCGGAATCAATTGGTGGAGTTATTTTAATTGGAATAGGTAGTTGGGCAATTTATCAAATGTACCGGCCTGCTAAAAATGAGAAGAAAACGAAAAAAGAACGGGAAACAATTATTAATTTTGAAATTAAGAAACTAGGAGTTGTTATCAAAATTTTGAGAAAGCCAATGGTAGCTGACCTAGATAATTCAGGAGCTATAACAGGAAGAGAAGCTTTTCTACTAGGGTTGGCATTATCTTTGGATGCATTTGGTGCAGGAATAGGTGCTGCCCTTATTGGATTTTCACCTTGGTTGATGGCATTAAGTGTTGGCTTGATGTGTGGTATATTTGTTACTTTAGGTATGAAAAGTGGCTGGTTTTTTTCCGAGTCAAATTGGGTAAAACGTTTTTCCTTTATACCAGGCCTGCTTCTTATTCTACTTGGGGTGTGGCAGCTTTAATCCACACCCTTCATTCATAATTTTTTTCCAAAGGAGGGGTGAAAATGAGGATTGGTTTAACTGGTGGTATTGCAAGTGGTAAGTCCACTGTTTCGAGACTGCTTCTTCAAAGAGGGTACCCTATTGTGGATGCGGATGTTATTGCTAGAGAAGTTGTTTTACCAGGTCAGGATACATATCATGCTATTATTAAGGAATTTGGCTCTTCTATCCTTCATGAAGATCAAACAATTAATCGAAAAAAGTTAGGTTCCATTATTTTTGGTAATGAGATAAAACGACAAAAGTTAAATGAAATCATTCATCCAGCAATCAGACAGGCTATGAAAACGAAAGCTAGCGAGTTTGAAAAAAAGGGACATGCTATTGTGATAATGGATATCCCACTTTTACTTGAGAGTAAGTTAACATATATGGTTGAAAAGATTTTACTTGTTTATGTTAGGAAAGAACTTCAATTAGTTAGGTTGATGGATCGAGATAATTTTAGTAAAGAGGAAGCGTTGCAACGAATCGAATCTCAAATGTCTATTGAAGAGAAAAGGAAATATGCTGATTACATAATTGACAACCAAGGAAGTATAGAAGAAACCGAAAGACAATTAGACGAAATAACGGTGAAGTGGGTAAATGATTAAGATAATGAGTATAGATACTAATTCTGTACTAATACCGAAGGCACTGAAGTAGTTAAAGTAAAACTATTTCAGTGCCTTCATTTTTTATGGATTTTTTCATTATCAAATAACCTCAAATGTGCATAATATGTTATACTAATTAACGAATTATTTCATTTGGTATAACACTTATAACTTTTTAGGAGGAGTAGTATGGCGAATATTGCGATTAATGGTTTTGGAAGAATTGGAAGAATGGTATTTCGTAAGGCAATCAACAATCCAAACTTAACAATAGTTGCAATTAATGCAAGTTATCCAGCAGAGACATTAGCACATTTAATTAAACATGATACGATTCACGGTCCATTCTTAGGAAGTGTAGAAACGAAGGGAAATGAATTAATTATAAATGGAAATGTAGTCAAATTACTTCAAGAGAGAGACCCACGTCAATTACCGTGGAACGAATTAGATGTTCACATTGTAGTTGAGGCAACAGGGAAATTTAAAACTCGTGAACTCGCTTCATACCACTTAGAAGCTGGTGCAAAAAAAGTAGTAATTACAGCACCCGCAAAAGGGGAGGATATCACCATTGTGTATGGTGTAAATGAACATGAATACGATCATAGTAATCATAAGATCATTTCCAATGCTTCTTGCACTACTAACTGTTTAGCTCCAGTTGCAAAAGTAATTCATGAATCCTTTCATATCATTTCAGGTATGATGACAACAGTACATTCGTATACAAATGACCAAAAAAATATAGATAATCCCCACAAAGATTTGCGTCGAGCAAGAGCATGCGGGCAGTCCATCATTCCAACAACTACTGGGGCAGCAAAGGTTTTATCCAAGGTAATGCCGGAGTTAGAAGGTAGATTAAATGGGTTAGCACTCAGAGTTCCTACTCCAAATGTATCATTGGTAGATTTAGTTGTAGACGTGGACCAAAAAGTTTCAAAAGAAGATGTAAATCATGTTTTAAAGCAAGCTGCAGATAATTACTTACCTTCCATTATTTCCTATACAGAAGAGCCGTTAGTATCTTCTGATTTTAACGGCAATGAGCATTCAGCAATTATTGATGGTCTCTCAACGATGGTAATGAATGAGAAGCAGATAAAAATTTTAGCATGGTACGATAACGAATGGGGATATTCTTGTCGAGTTGTTGATGTACTTCATCTAATTTCAAGTGGAAGGTCTGCTTTGAAAAAGAATAGGATATACACTAGTAACATAAACTAAATGCTGTTGGTTACTTTCCGTAAAAAATGGCTTTCTATTGGGAAAAAACATATTCCTTTCGAGAAGTAATAGGGTTAGCCATTTTAGAAATGATGGCAGAACACTTTGACTAACTTCCCCCAGTAATGTAAGAGTTCCTTGTTCAAACACGAAATCAGTTAGTAGGGGGGATATTGTATGGACACCATGGGTCGTCATGTCATTGCTGAATTATGGGAATGCGATACGAATAAGCTAAATGATATGAATTACATTGAGAGATTGTTTGTTGATGCAGCACTAGAAGCAGGAGCGGAAGTAAGAGAAGTAGCTTTTCACAAATTTGCACCTTTTGGGGTAAGTGGCGTTGTAATCATTAGTGAATCACATTTAACAATACACAGCTTCCCGGAACATGGCTATGCAAGTATTGATGTATACACATGTGGAAACCTTGATCCTACAATAGCTACAGACTATATTACAGAAAATCTAAATGCGGAATCAACAGAAGTGGTGGAATTACCAAGAGGAATGGGACCTATTAATGTTCCAGCAGACAAAAAAGTGAAATATTGATTAAGGTAACGGTGAGGTGAGTAAATCACCTCTTTTTTGGTTTTCATTATGGGCCATTTTAATAGCAGGTGAGCATTCTTGTAAATAAAAATAGTTCGATTCTGGTGCGTGTTATTTATGAAAAGGCTTTGAGTTGAACAGGCTGCCGCGCGACATTTGAGAAGAGAGTTCAGGTTGAAATGTCGCGGGAGAGGCTGCCGCGCGACATTTGAGAAGAGAATCCATGTTGAAATGTCGCGGGAGAGGCTGCCCGCGCGACATTTGAGAAGAGAGCCCAGGTTGAAATGTCGCGGGAGAGGCTGCCGCGCGACATTTGAGAAGAGAGCCCAAGTTGAAATGTCGCGGGAGAGTCTGCCGCGCGACATTTGAGAAGAGAACCCAGGTTGAAATGTCGCGAGAGAGTCTGCCGCGCGACATTTGAGAAGAGAATCCATGTTGAAATGTCGCGGGAGAGGCCACCCGCGCGACATTTGAGAAGAGAACCCAGGTTAAAATGTCGCGAGAGAGGCCACCCGCGCGACATTTGAGAAGAGAATCCATGTTGAAATGTCGCGGGAGAGGCTGCCGCGCGACATTTGAGAAGAGAACCCAGGTTGAAATGTCGCGAGAGAGGCTGCCGCGCGACATTTGAGTGAAAAAATCAATAAAATAAAGATTTCTCATAAAAACTCTTCATATTTTTTCAAGTTTTGTCTGTTTCCATAACTTAAAGATTGAATACAAACGGTTTTCTTGCTATTCTTAAAGTGGTGAGGTGGGATAATAATGAGCTTTATGTATACATTGAAAAAGATTTTCAGTAAACATACGGAAACAAAAGAAAAGCATATTGAAGAGAAATTAAGAACACGTTACTACAAAGCTACAAAAGATCAAGTCATGAAAGATTTAGATGTAATGTTTAGAAATAAAAAAGGCTATGAAATAAAATCCATTTCAGATACACATGGAGAGATCGTTTTAAAATATAATGATCGAAAAAAAGGCTTAATTGTAATTACTGTAATAATGGTAAAACCATTTAAAACAGCAGTTGATTTTTCTGTAGATACAGATACTGCTTTGTTTACCGATTTTGGAGCAAGCCGAAAACTGATTTATCAATTGTATAAAGAGGTTGATAAGAAGTTGCACTTTATTGGTACAGGGTTAGGAGACGAATTAACGAAATATTAAAGACATCTACAGAGTAATGGAGATGATCGCCCGTGATATGTCCAAGCTGTCAAAATAATGGAACGAGGGTACTGGATTCAAGACCTAGTGATGAAGGGAAATCTATTCGTCGAAGAAGAGAATGCGAACAGTGCAGTTACCGATTTACAACATTTGAACGTGTAGAAAAAACACCATTAATCGTTGTGAAGAAAGATGGTAATCGCGAGGAATTTAGTCGTGAGAAGATATTACGCGGACTAATTCGAGCATGTGAAAAACGACCAGTGCCGTTAGAGAAATTAGAAAAAATTGTAGAAGATGTAGAGAAGGAAATTCGAAACCAAGGGGTTTCTGAAGTGTTGAGCCATGATATTGGAGAGATAGTTATGGGTTATTTGGCATCTTTAGACGATGTTGCTTACGTTCGATTTGCTTCTGTATATCGCCAATTCAAAGATATAAACGTCTTTGTAGATGAATTAAAAGAACTATTAGAGCGTGAAAATAAGAAGTAAATGAATGGAGCGAATATACGCTCCTTTTTTCTATAAAAGACTTGTCGTAATATGACGAAAGTTTCTTTCATACTAGAGGAAAGTTAAGGTGATATGTATTGCATTGGAAAGAAATAATACCTTCAGACCGATATATTGCCTTTATGGAGGACAGACTTCATGAGACAGATCGAGATGTAGTAACATTATTATATCAACCTTTAATTGGTGCTACTGCATATAGCCTTTATATGACTCTCGTAAGTGAGGTTGCAAGAAATGAACGGAAGATTGTGGAGCAGACTCACAAGTCATTAATGATTTATACAGGCAAGAATCTAGATGAATTATTTCAGGAAAGAAAGAAATTAGAAGCAATAGGCTTAGTAAAGGTTCTTCGCGAAAAACAAGGGGATGAATTAGTATATTATTATGCTTTACAAGCACCGCTGTCTCCAGAAGCATTTTTTAAAGATGATATGTTAAGTGTTTTTTTGTATAATCGCATAGGAAGCAAAGATAAATATGTAAAACTACGCAATAGTTTTCGAATTGATACAGTGGAGAAAAAAGAGCTTGAAAACATAACAAAATCATTTGATCAGGTTTTTACTTCCGTTCATCCATCAGAGATGAGAAGTAGTCACCCAGATATGCTAGATGCTATCACTTCCTCTGACACATTAGAGGGAAGAGGCAAGACAGATTATGAATTGGCAAGTAATGACTTTGATTATGAAGCATTCCTTGCATTTTTACCTGCGTTTGTTCCGAAAAAAGAATTTGCAAAAGCTGATAATGAACGTCTTATACAAAAATTAGCTTTTTTATATAAATTGGATCCAAGTGAAATGAGTAAAGTAGTTCAAGATGCTATTCTTCATACAGATGAACTCGATCATGCTGAACTTAGAAATCAAGTGAAGCGTCGTTATCGTGTAAAAGAAGTAGATCATCCTCCAAAGTTAGGACTGCGAGTACAACCGGAGGAATTACGAACAGTGAAAACTGAACCCAAGACAGAGGAAGAGAAGCAAATCTTTTACTATGAGACAACTTCTCCAATAGAATTCTTGCAAGAGCTAGGGGAAGGTGCAAAAGTCTACCCAGGGGATATGGAAATAGTCGAGCAATTAATGTTTGATTATAAGTTAGAACCAGGGGTAGTCAATGTTTTGCTAGAGTATTTATTTTTCGTTAGTGAAAAAAAACTTATTAAGAATTTTGCTTTTAAAATTGCGGGGCATTGGAAACGAGCACAGTTAAAAACAGTAAAAGAAGCAATGTTGTTTGCAAAAAAAGAAGTGGAAAAAAATGAAGCATACAAACAGGCAGAAAAAAACAAACCTAAAGATGCATCGAAATCAAATTTTTCGAAACAGAGTAATGTACGGGCGGAACCATTACCTAAATGGATGACAGATGATAGTTGGAATAAAACTGATGAAAATCCAGAGGAATGGATGGAAGCAAAGAAGAAGTTAGAACAATATAAAGAAATGCTAAACAAACCAAAAGGGGGAAGCTAATATGGAGTCTATTGGTAAATCGTTGCAAAACTTTGCCGATGGAAAGTTTGAACAACGCTTTCAGCAAATGACGAAAGAAATACTCCAAGATAAGCGAATTCAATCCTTTTTATCAAATTACCCCGATATCTCAAATGATCAAATCACAAAAGGTATGAACGAGCTTTTTCAATATAAAAAACAATGGGAAAACTGTGATAATTGCCCTGGTTTAGGGGCATGTCCAAATTTGATGCAAGGATATCAACCACAGCTATTATTATATCGAAATGATTTTCAAATAGAGTATCAAAGCTGTATTATAAAAAACAAGGAAGATGAACGTAAAAGACATGCTTCTTTAATTAAGAGTTTATATATTCCAAGAGAGATGACAGAGGCAACATTTAATGAAATACATGAGGACAACCCATCTAGAATGATGGCTATTGCGAAAGCGATGGAGTTCGTTGTTAATGTTAATCCAGGGGAAAGTGGCCGAGGGTTATATGTATATGGTCCGTTCGGTGTTGGGAAATCCTATTTAATGGGAGCTATTGCAAATAAATTAGCAGAACAAAAATTAGAAACGATGATTGTATATGCACCTGATTTTTTCAGAGAATTAAAAAGTGGAATTTCCGATGGATCCTATCAAAATAAGTTGGATTCTGTAAAGCGGTCACGAGTACTAATTATTGATGATATTGGAGCAGAAACCATGTCTAATTGGATCCGTGATGATATACTAGGAGCGTTACTTCAATATCGAATGATGGAAAAGTTGCCTACCTTATTTACTTCTAACTTGGATTTAGAAGAACTAGAATCTCACTTATCATATACGCAACGTGGTGGAGTAGAAAAAGTAGATGCGTTAAAGGCAAAACGAATCATGGAACGCATTCGCCATTTAAATGACGTGATTGATATGAAAGGTGAAAATAAGCGAGGGTAAACGTAAACTAATTAATAATTTTCCAAGGTAATTATAAGTTTTCTATGTTACGATAGAATTAATTATGTTTACTAGCTTTATAGAATGGAGGATTTCCCATAATGAGCATTGATAATATACTTGACCGCGCACGTAACGGTGAACGAATCACAGTAGAAGATGCAGTACGTTTATATGAAAGTGATGAAGTAGAAAAAATAGGTGCAGTAGCAAATGAAATTATGCAAAAATGGCATCCAGAACCTATTACTACATTTGTTATTGGACGAAATGTAAACTACACTAACTTTTGCGATACGTACTGTCGCTTCTGTGCTTTTTATCGTCCACCAGGTCATGAAGAAGGCTATGTCCTAGATGATGAAAGTATCTTTACTAAAATACAAGAAACTGTAGATATTGGTGGTACGGAGATCCTAATGCAAGGTGGAACGAATCCTGATTTACCGTTTAGCTACTATACAAATCTACTTAAAGAAATTAAAAAGAGATTTCCGAATATAACAATGCATTCTTTTTCACCAGCAGAAATTTATAAAATGGTGGAAGTGTCAGGTCTTTCGTTAGAGGAAGTTTGTCGTCAACTACACGAAGCAGGGTTAGACTCTCTTCCAGGTGGTGGAGCAGAAATCCTAGATAATCGTACGAGAAAAAGAATAAGTCGATTAAAAGGTACATGGGAAGAATGGATCGACTGTATGAAAACAGCAAAAAAAGTTGGAATGCATGGTACAGCTACAATGGTAATTGGCTTTGGTGAAACATATGAAGAGCGAGCCCTTCATATGCAACGTGTACGTGATGCTCAAGATGAAACAGGAGTTTTCTTAGCGTATATCTCATGGTTATTCCAACCAGATAATACAAATATGAAAGCAGATCGTTTATCTCCAGAAGATTATTTAAAAAACGTAGCTATATCTCGAATCTTCCTTGATAATATCGCTAATTTCCAATCTTCTTGGGTAACAATGGGCCCTGAAGTTGGTAAAAAATCTCTATCATATGGATGTAATGATTTTGGAAGTACGATGATCGAAGAGAATGTAGTCTCTGCTGCAGGAGCAACACATAAAGTGAATACAAATTTAATTCTTCGCTTAATTAGAGAAGCTGGAAAAGTACCAGCACAACGTGATACAAAATACAAAATTATACGTACATTTGATGGAGAAACATCAGCAGAAAAAGATTTCATTATGCAGAACTAATCCACTATTCTAAAAGGAAAAAATAAGTAGCAATGTGACTACACACTCTGTACGCCCTTTAAGAGAAAATCTGCTCATAACGGGCTTAAAAGAAACCAGAGACGTCGATCATTGCTTCAGAGAAAAGTCAAAAGGGAAAATCCCTTTTGACTTTTCTTTTTTTCATGATTCATATTTGGACAGCTTCCCCATATATATGTAATAGATGTTTTGCAAATCAGTTGAAGCTGTAAGAAGGAGAACACTTCCCAAGTTCAACTTGCTTTGCATGATTGGGAGGGGCTGCCGTTGTTAACGATTCAGTTTGAAGATTCATCCTTATGTGAAGCCTTCTATAATCAATTGTTAAAATCAATGGATACATATGGTGGTGTTCAACATGTGATTAGTATAGAGAAAATAGAGAATCACACTAACCTATGTATTAATTTCTCTGCATTAACGGGAGAAGAAAAAAGTAAGAGGACAAGGATTGCATCCATATTTACGAATATGACAATACAGAAAGTCCTGCCTATTTGGTTTGAACAATTATTACGAGAAGGGTTTCACTATGAGGATACTTATGAAATTGAGGCAATTGTGGAACATGCACGAGATTTACTCTTGAATGCTAAAGATGCTATTTCTTTAGATATGGATATTATAAAAATCCAAAAAGAGATGTTTTTGCTCTATGATCAATTTCTTGAGGAAGCAGTGCGCTTCTCATTTGACTCATTTCTACGATTTAGATTGCGTGAAATTAAAGAGAAATTAACAGAAGTGTTGGAAAAGGCAATTGATGAATACAAGCTAGAACATTCATATCAAATTATGGTTCAAACATGCCGTGACTATCTAAAGGATCATCCGCCAAGAATTCATACTGTTCACTTATATGTTGATCAAGAAATAACCATGGTCGATATGGACGGTGCAAAAATAACATCAAAAAGATTTGAAAAGTGGCTTACGAAAGAATTAAATTTTGAGGATCCATTGCCAATATCGGAACGTGTCGTAGGACCACTTGTATGTATTGCACCGCAGAAAATTATAGTCTATCCAAATAGACATTATGAAGGCCTAATTCAATCATTATTAACGATATTTGAAGAACGTGTAGAATTAAGAGAAGATGGTATGAGGAAATCTTATTAGTAAATAGTAGTCAATTTTTAAAGAGTTCTATAAATAGTATAACAAGATCTTTTTCAGTGGAATTGTAAAGTATATTGATTTTTTTTCACAGATGCTTGATTTTCTTGTTTTTGGTCATTATAATACTATCATAAGAAATAAGAAAACAAGTTATATGTGATGATGAGGATATGGGTGTTATTCAAACGACTTATCAGAGAGGGGAGACATGGCTGGAAGCTCCCTAGTACGAGAATTCACTTACCACCTCTAAACTTCAGTGCGGAACGGGAAAAATCCCAAGTATGGACTGACGGACTCTCCGTTATAGAGTAACGAAGCTATACATCCAGGAAAATGGGATATGATATATTTCTTTTTTTGAGTGTTTAGAAAATAGGGTGGAACCACGGTCTCACACTCGTCCCTTGTATATAGGGACGGGTGTTTTTTGTTTTATAAAAATATTAATTTGAGAATGGTAAGGAGTGTTTGTTATGGCAGTTGCTGAAAAGATTATTATGACTTTTCCCGATGGGGCGAAGAAAGAGTTCAGAAGTGGAACAACAACAGAAGAAATTGCGGCTTCTATTTCTTCTGGTTTGAAAAAAAATGCACTAGCTGGGAAAGTAAACGGTGAATTAATAGATTTACGTACACCAATTGAAGAAGATGGAAATTTAGAGATTGTTACGTATGATTCGAAGGAAGGCTTAGAGGTATTACGACATAGTACGGCTCATTTACTAGCACAGGCAGTAAAACGTCTATTTGATGATGTGAAATTAGGAGTAGGTCCAGTGATTGAAGGTGGTTTTTACTATGATATTGATATGCCACATTCACTTACTCCAGAAGATCTAGTGAAAATTGAAAAAGAAATGAAAAAAATAGCAGATGAAAATTTAGAGATTCGTCGTGTAGAAGTGAATAGAGAAGAAGCGGTTGAACGCTATAAAGAAATTGGTGATGAGTTAAAATTAGAACTTTTAGAAGATATACCAGAAGGGGAAAAAATTAGCATTTATGAACAAGGGGAGTTCTTTGATCTATGCCGCGGTGTTCATCTCCCATCTACAAATAAAATCAAAAAGTTCAAGCTTATGACTGTGAATGGTGCCTACTGGCGTGGAGATAGCAAAAACAAAATGCTTCAACGAATTTATGGTACCGCATTTCAAAAGCAATCAGAACTTGATGAGCACTTACGTTTATTAGAAGAAGCAAAAGAACGCGATCATCGAAAACTAGGGAAAGAACTAGGTATCTTTACAATTAATCAAAAGGTAGGACAGGGCCTTCCTTTATGGCTTCCAAAAGGAGCAACAATTCGTAGAACAATTGAACGTTATATTGTAGATCTTGAAGAACGTTTAGGCTACGATCATGTTTATACTCCAGTTTTAGGAAGTGTAGAACTTTATAAAACATCGGGGCACTGGGACCATTATCATGAGGATATGTTTCCTGCAATGGGCATGGATAATGAAGACTTAGTTTTACGTCCAATGAACTGTCCACACCATATGATGATTTATAAAAATCAATTACACAGCTATCGTAATCTGCCAGTGCGAATAGCAGAATTAGGATTAATGCACCGTCATGAAATGTCAGGAGCACTTGCAGGATTACAACGTGTACGTGCAATGACTTTAAATGATGCTCATATTTTCTGTAGACCAGATCAATTAAAGGATGAGTTTATTCGTGTAGTTGAATTAATTCAAGCGGTATATAAAGACTTTGGAATAGATGACTATTATTTCCGTCTTTCTTACCGAGATCCAGAGGATAAAGAGAAATACGTTGATAATGATGAAATGTGGAACAAAGCACAAGCGATGTTAAAAGAAGCGATGGAAGACATGAAGGTTGAATACGTGGAAGCAGAAGGGGAAGCAGCATTCTATGGACCTAAGCTTGATGTTCAAGTAAAAACAGCGTTAGGGAAAGATGAAACGTTATCAACAGTACAGTTAGATTTCCACTTACCAAATCGTTTTGAATTAACGTATGTTGGAGAAGACGGAAAAGAACATCGTCCAGTTGTCATTCACCGTGGTGTTGTGTCAACAATGGAACGTTTTGTAGCATTCTTAATGGAAGAATATAAAGGGGCATTCCCAACTTGGTTAGCACCGATACAAGTTCAAGCAATTCCAGTAAGTGATGTCCACATGGATTACGTACGTAAAGTGGAAGATGAACTAAAACAAGCTGGTGTTCGAGTTCATGTCGATGTACGTGATGAGAAGCTAGGTTATAAAATTAGAGAAGCACAAATGCAAAAGATTCCATATATTTTAGTGCTTGGTGATAAAGAGATTGAATCTAATAGTGTAAATGTTCGTCAATATGGACAAAAGGAAACAGAAGAAGTAAGTCTAGAGCAATTTGTGGCGGATGTTAAGAATGAGATAGCTAATAGAAAAAAATAATTCTGGAAGGACACCTCTTGAAGTCAGGCGGGTGTCCTTTTTATTATTATTTAGCGTAGTACATTTTTTTGACCTGTGGATAACTAGTTGTGTCATGGTAAGAAGTTCATCTCCTACTTGCACCTCGGTATACTCTTTCGCAAAGCTACATAGAAGCCTATTCAGGCAGTTCTTCGCTCGAGGTCAAATAATCTGCCAGATATACAACTGTTAAGGGTGCAAGTGCTATATCTTCATTTGGTTTATTGTAAAATGTGAAGTTGTGTAAATTTGTGAAACAAAGTAAAATGGCATTATAAATACATTCGATATATATCGATATAATTTTACTTTATTCGACAAAAAAGAATGAGGTACTAAAGAACGGTAAAAGGAAGTGCGCAATATTGTCACCTTTAAATATAATTTATGGATTAATCAACCAGTTGAATACAAACTTAGAAAAAGAGTACGGAAATATTAGTCCAATATTAGAAGAAATTCTTAATCAATTAAAAGAATTGCACACTGCCTTTGATCAGGCATGTATCTTAGGTGTCACAGACTCCAATGGAACAATTATTGAAGTGAATGAAACATTCTGTGAAATTTCTGGTTATACAAGGGAAGAACTGATTGGTAAAACGTACAGTTTAATTAAGTCAGGTTATCATTCAAAAAAGTTCTATCAAGAAATGTGGAAAACAATAAAAAGTGGGAATACATGGGTTGGTGAAGTGAAAAATAGAAAGAAAAATGGGGATTTTTACTGGGTCCAAACAACCATTTATCCTATTCTAAATTCGATGGGGATACCCGAAAAGTTTATCTCTATTCGCTCCGATATTACAGAAGGAAAAGAATATGAGGAACAACTAAGAAAATTAATGGCTTATAAAGATATCATTACTGGTTTACCAAATCGCCTATTACTTGAGGAAGAACTGACGAATACATTAGCGAATACACATAGTGATAATGAGAAAGTAGCACTTGTTATAGTTAATATTGATCAATTTAAAAATATTATTGATACGTTAGGGTATTCTGTGGGTGATTATATTGTAAAAAAAGTTGCAGCGAGATTAGAATCATTCGCTATAAAACAATCTGATAAAGTAAGCTGGAGACTGTATCAAATTGGAATAGATGAATTTGTGTTTGTTCTCGATCGTTTGCAAAAGGAAGACATCTCAGTAGAAATCAGTAAAATAATGAAAGTCTTTCAGGAACCTTTTTACTATAATAAGATGGAGTCATTTATTCAGGTAAGTATAGGTTCTGCTATCTATCCAAACACTGCGAGAGATAGTGAAGAACTCATGAAACATGCTGATATGGCATTGAATGCGGCAAAGAGCTCTGGTAGTGGAACTAACTGTGTTTTTGCTAAGGAGATGAAGGAAGCGTTTCTTAAGAAAATAGAAATAGAAACAGAGTTACGAAAATCAATCATGGTGGGAACTCACTTTCAATTGTTTTACCAGCCTATTATTCAAGTAAATGTAAATAAAATTGTATATCTGGAAGCATTGGTTCGGTGGTTTCACCCTATCAAAGGTATTGTGTCTCCAATGGATTTTATACAAATTGCCGAAGATTCAGGCTTGATTATTCCTTTAGGGGAAATTATTATACACCAAGCATGTAAAGATTTAAGATATTTAGAAGGTCAACTAGGTAAGGAAATTAAAATCTCTATTAATATCTCATCTAAACAATTAAAACAAAATGATATTGTTATGAAAATAACAAAGATAGTTTCCGATTATAACGTAAAGCCTAGTAGTATTCAATTTGAAATCACTGAAAATGGATTAATGGATATTACGAGAGGTAGTGTAAATAAAATTAATCAATTAAGACAAATTGGTTTTTCCATTGCAATTGATGATTACGGTAGTGGCTTCTCCTCATTGACTTATTTAAAGAATTTTCCAGTCGATTGCTTAAAAATTGATAAATCATTTATTGTAGATATTCTAAATAATCGAGCAGATAAAGCCATTGTAAGTTCTACAGTCAAGTTAGGTGAGGAGCTAGGTGTTTTTGTTACAGCAGAAGGAGTGGAAACAAAAGAAACATATGAATATTTAAAGTCTATTGGCTGTAATAACGTGCAAGGTTATTATTTTAGTAAACCAGTTTCAGTAGATCAAATTAAATCAATTACAAAGAACCTTTCTTAAATTATTTTCAAAAAATAATTCACTATTTGACATAGCAATATCAATGTGGTAAAGTATTCAAGTGAACTAAATAGGAAACAAAGCAAGAAGAAGCGCCCGCTTCTCACCTGATCGACGATAAATGTTGGCAGGTTACATGAAGTGATACAACACGTGTAAAAGTGTGGGCGAATAATGCACCATGCTTTTTTATTTTGACTTCAAGCTCTTATTATTTAAATAGAGCAACAGAAGGTGTAAGGATCACTGATCAAAACTTGCTTTGATCCCCAATAATTTATGGAGGTGGCTCAACATTAGTAAGGATATGATCATTAACGACGCAATACGCGCTAGAGAGGTGCGCTTGGTCGGTGCAAACGGTGACCAAATTGGTGTCAAAACAAAACAAGAAGCTTTAGAAATGGCTCAAAATGCTAATCTAGATCTTGTAATGGTGGCTCCAAATGCAAAACCGCCAGTCTGTCGGATCATGGACTACGGAAAATTCCGTTACGAGCAGCAAAAGAAAGATAAAGAAGCTCGTAAAAATCAAAAGATTATCAACACGAAGGAAGTTCGCCTAAGCCCGACAATTGAGGAGCATGACTTTAATACAAAGTTACGTAATGCTCGTAAATTCTTAACAAAGGGCGATAAAGTGAAAGCTGCAATTCGATTCCGTGGTCGTGCTATTACTCACTCTCAAATTGGGAAGGTAGTATTAGAAAAATTGGCTAAAGAATGTGAAGACATTGCAACGGTTGAACAAGTGCCGAAGATGGAAGGACGTAGTATGTTCCTAATCCTTGCACCTAAAGCTGAAAAATAAAGGTTACAACGAACGACTGATTCATTTCAACGACAACAACAATAGTAAGTTGATATAACAAGATAACGAAATTCGCAGATAGGGAGGAAACCCAAGATGCCAAAAATGAAAACACACAGAGGCGCAGCTAAGCGTTTTAAAAAGACAGGAAGCGGCAAATTGAAGCGTTCCCATGCATTTACAAGTCACTTAGCAGCAAACAAATCTCAAAAGCAAAAGAGAAAGCTTCGTAAGGGCGGACTAGTTAGCAAGAGTGATCAAAAACGCATTGGACAAATGATTTAATAAATTTTGCTTAAAGCAAAACTACTAACGTAGAATTGATTATGAAGGAGGGATTACGATGGCTAGAGTAAAAGGCGGATATGTTGCCCGTCGTCGTCGTAAAAAAGTATTAAAGCTCGCTAAAGGTTATTATGGTTCAAAACATAGATTATTTAAATCTGCACAAGTACAAGTAATGAAATCATTACTTTATGCATACCGTGACCGCAGACAAAAGAAACGTGACTTCCGTAAATTATGGATCGCACGTATCAACGCTGCAGCACGTATCAACGGTCTTTCTTATAACCGTTTCATGTTCGGATTAAAGCAATCTGGTATTGAAATGAACCGTAAAATGCTTGCTGACATCGCTATTCATGATGAGAAAGCATTTGCTGACTTAGCTGAAAAAGCGAAAGCTGGTTTACAATAAATCAACAAGGAAAAGTCACTCATTAAGGGTGACTTTTTTCTTTGTTAATGAAACTAAATTTTTTTAAACTGTGAATAACTAGTGTGTCATGCAAAGAAGTCCAGCTCCAGCGCCTACTTGCTACTCGGTAAACTCATTCGCAAAGCTGCATAGAAGCTTATTAGGCAGTTCTTCACTGAGGCCAAATAACTTGCCAGATATAAAAATGTAAGATCGCACTTTAAATCTGGCAGAACATTTGCTGGTGGCTCGTGATCTTAGGCAAAAAGGGGTAGGAAGTAATTATCATTACCATTTTCGTTTTTGATAACACAAAAATATAATAATGGAATATAGTGTGGAAGGAAGAAAGTAAAATGAGTGAAATTGAATTAACTCATATTTTTGTAGTGTATTTAGTTTTCGTTAACTTCATAGGATTAATTTTAATGAGAATGGATAAAAAAAGAGCTATTAAAGGAACGTGGCGTATCTCAGAACGCTTCTTACTTCTAATTTCGTTAATCGGAGGGGCATTTGGGATGTTAGTTGCTTCTAAGGTATATCGACATAAGACAAAGAAGAAGTTGTTTTCTATCGGACTGCCTTTCCTCCTTTCGGTTCATTTACTCTTACTTATCATTCTCCTCTAGAATCTGAGAAAAAGGAATCAATCCTCTGACATAGTCTGTCTAGCTAACACATAGACTTTTTAGGAGAGAGGGGGAAGCACCATCATGGAAATGTTCAACGAGGCAATTCCTCACGTTATTGAAGAAGCTGGTTGGTTAGCTCCTGTATTATTCCTCATTATCCATTTAATAAGGCCGTTTTTATTTATTCCTGTTATCTTTGTCTGTATTGCAGGAGGGATGTTGTTCGGATTTGTTCACGGTACTATTTATAATATTATTGGTTTATCTCTAATGAGTTTTTTCTTTTATCAATTAGTTGATTTTTTCCCTTCCTTTCGAACTAGAATTTCTTCTTTGAAAAATAAATTGTTAAAAGATCGTGTTTTAACATTAGCGCAAGTTATGATATTACGCATGATGCCTTTCGTACATTTTCATTTACTTTCCCTATATTTAATGGAAATGACTAGCTCATTTAAAGATTATATGCGGTATTCCATTGGTGGAGTAATTTTACCTTCCATACTCTTTACGTCGTTTGGTCAAGCTGTAATGGAAATGCCTTTTTATGTCTCAATCTTATTCTTTGTTTTATTAATAAGTCTGTTTGCATATTTAGGAAACAGAGAAATAGTCACATATAAATGGAACCGATTTTTTCCAGATAAATCTACGGAATTAATTAGTGATAAAAAACAAAGTAGAGCTAGGTAACGATAATGGCTACTGAAAAAGGGTAACACCCTGTTCAGTAGCCAGCGTTAATATATTTATTGTTTATTTTGTTTCAGAGATGTTATTATATCAGCAACTTTCACATTCTTTTCTTTAAAATAATCTTTGAAAGGACATGGTTGTGCTTCTATTCGTTCTAAAACAGAAAATATATGATAGTCCTCTGGCTTTAAGTTTTCGCCTACTTCACTCCAATGTAAAGGGGCAGCTACGGTTGCTCCTTCTTTCCCTCGTGAGGAATATGGACATATGATTGTTTTTCCGGACCAGTGCTGTACATAATCTATGTACAGTTTATTCCCGCGATTTTTCTTCATTCGTTCAACGGTAAAATATTTTGGGAACTTTTGAACTAAATAAAGTGCAATAAATTCAGTAAAAATTCTTGCATCATCATATGTTATAGAGGAGCCCTTTATAGGAATATGAATCTGAACTCCCTTATTACCAGATAATTTAGGGTAACTTTTTATTTCAAATTTATCAAAAAGCTTCTCCATTTCCAACGCAGCTTTAATCGCTAAGGGAAATGCATCTTTGGAAGGAGGATCTAAATCAAAGACAATTTCATATGGATTACGATGTTTTATTTTATTAAAAGGGATGTGAAATTCTAATGCCAATTGATTCCCTAGCCAAAGTAATGTAGATAAATCATTGCAGACAATATAATTTATGTCATCTTCTTCAAATGTTTGCACAAAGGATGGTGCATAGTCAGGACAGTTTTTTTGATAAAAGGCTTCACCGTTATTTATAACACCATGAGGAAAACGTAGTACGGTTAATATACGGTCTTTTAAAAATGGCAATATATATGGAGAAATAGCATGTAGATAGGAAATGAATTGCTCCTTATTTACAGCAGGATTGTTCCATAGAGGTTTTTCAGGATGAGTAATAGTTACACCTTTGTTTACTGTAGAATTTTGGATTAACAAATTAGCCCAGGTACATTCTTCCCAAGAAACATCTGTGCGGAATTTTTGAAATTGAGGATCCACAATTGTTCCCTTTTCTATTTCGGAAAAACGGAGCTCGATGCATATACTAGGTGGAATTTTTAAATGTTGTTTTCTAGATCCTTTATTTTGATTTTGAATGATTTGTTTTAATGCTTCCGCTTCTGATTCTGAAATACCTTTGGTAAAGCTTCCCACTTCTAGTTCTTCATTATTTTTAAGAATACCAATAGTAAATTCTTCTGATTTTTTATTACAACCTGTAACGAAAAAAAGGCCGTGGTGTTGCTTCTTTTTTGGGAGGCTTTTTAGCTGAATTAAATGATTTGCCATAAACCCATTCCTTTTAATTTGGTAAAATACATTCTTTTGGAGGAACATCAACAAACGCTTGGATACTTGGCTGACGGATAGAACGTCCTTCAGGCCATTCTATATATTTGATTTTTACAGTCAACTTCGGTTCAATCCACTTCGTTCCATTTAGTCTTTCTGGTTCATTTGCAAAAGGGCGTTCGTCGGTAATTAACGCTTCCACAAATGTTGTGATTGTTCTCCAATCATTTTGAGTCAGTTTTCCTGTTCCTGCATGTCCCACATAGTAAAACGTACCATTTTCATCATATAGCCCAAGTAAAAGGGAATTTACAGTGCTATTTCTATAGGTGACACCGCCGACTACGGCTATCACATCCTGGAAATTTTTTATCTTCTGCCAGTTATCGTCTTTTCCCTTTAACTTGTAAATGGAGCGGATATTTTTTGAAACGATCCCTTCCATTCCTTTTTCTTTTGTAACTTCAAATAAGGTTTCTCCATCCTCATGTATTGTTGTTAATTGTACTTGTTTATTTGGTGTAACGACTTTCTTTAATAGCTCCATTCTTTCATTTAAAGGTTTTTCATTTACCCATTTATTATTATAGAAAACAATATCAAAAATCATATAGTAAACAGGAACTGTCTTCATCAGTTGGGGTACTCGATCCATACGACGGATGGCATCACGACGCATTACTTCGTGAAAAGATGGTTGTCCATTTTTTCCTAAAGCTATTACTTCCCCATCTAAAATAACACTTTTGGCTTTACAGTAAGAAGTCACATCTGTTAATTCTGGATAATGCATTGTTCGTTCATTATGTTTTCTGTTATATAATTTGACTTCCTTTCCATCAAAATATGTTAGTATCCTCGTTCCATCCCACTTTATTTGAGAAATCCAATCTTCCCCTGATGGAACGGAAGAGGAACTAACAGGCTCGAAAGGATAAATAGGTTTTATGATCATTTAACACATCCCTCAAGTCGCTTTTTTTGTTTGTTTTTTTGTCGTTTTTGTTGCTGTAGTCTTTGCTGCTGGCTTTTTTGTTGCTGCTTTTTTCGTTGTTGTCTTTTTCGCAGGTTTTGAAGGTTTTGCTTTCTCGATGCTTTTTTCTAAAGCTTCCATTAAATCAATAACATTGGTTTGTTCTTGTTTCGTAACTCCTTCGTCATCGTCCACCTTACTACGAATGAGTTCTAACAACTCTACACGATAATCATCCGTGTACTTTGTAGGGTCGAATTCTGCAGTTAAATGCTCAATCAACGTCTTAGCAGTGGCAAGCTCTTTATCCTGAATATTAGTTTCGTCAGGGATATTCGGCACGTTTTTAATATCTCGTACCTCATCAGGAAAATGTAGTGTCTCCATCACAAGGGTTTTCCCATACACACGTATAGCAGCTAAATTTTCTTTCGATCGAATTGTTATTTTAGCAAGTCCTATTTTTTCTGTGTCGGATAGGGATTTCCGTAATAATGCGTATGCTTTGGTACCACCTTCATTAGGGCTTATATAATACGTTCTATCAAAATATATGGGATCAATTTCCTCTAGCATAACGAAATCAATAATTTCTACCGCTTTTTCTTCCTGCTCCTTTTTTAGCTTCTCTAGTTCTTCCTCATCAAGAACCACATATTTTCCTTCGGTATATTCATATGCCTTCACTATATCGTCATTCTTAACCTCTGCCCCGCACTCGGAGCAAGTTCGTGCATATTTAATAGGAGCATGACAATCTTTATGAAGGTTACGTAACTTAACATCTTTATCTTCCGTAGCTGCATGTAGCTTAATTGGAATATTAACTAGACCGAATGAAATGGTACCTTTCCAAACCGTATGCATCATATCACTCCTTTTTAAGGATAGTATGTACAGGTGAGCGGATTATAATGAACTCAAATACGTTGTAAGGGGAGTTTCACTTCCAGAAGTCTCAGGGGTTTGAGATGATTTGGAAAACATTGACTCGAATCTTTCATTAGCGTCAAAAATTCATTCATGGAAGGAAAACAAAAAAACAACAAGCTATTCAGCTTGTTGTTAACAATTAATTACATTACTTATTCTTTTATCTCTTTTTCCATCTTTTTAAGTAAGCCTTTAATCGGTTCTCTCCATTCAATTTCAGCTTTTGGATAATGAATAAGAACCTCTTTTTCCATAAAATGGAAATCTTTAACACTTAATCCTCTTAACTTATCTGTATCCTCAGTCCATATAACAATAGAAGTAATTTCAAAAGATTCGTTCGTTGCTCCCAAAAATTTTTCCCCTTCAAACATAACATTTCGATAAGTAAACATTACATTTTTCCTTACATTATCTGCATCATCTAGTATATAAAATTCCCCTCTTGCATGTGCAGATTCAAGTTTTCTCCTAGGATCTAATAAATACTTAACTACGCTAAAAACAATGATGCTGATTGCTATAAGGAGGAACAAGCGAAATAGGATCACCGTCATGATTATCTCCCCTTTACGTCTTACTACTTATCTATTCCCATTTAATTACGCTGAAATCCTAATTTTTAGTAAGGAAAAATAACGTATTGCTATCCTTTACGGATGAGCACTAAAAAAGGTTTCAAAAAATTTATATGCTTTTTGTTATAATAGTAATTATATCAAAGAAAAAGAAGAAGAAGGTGTAATAAGCATGCAAATTAGTAACCTTTATGAAAAACAAAGAGAGTTAGATCATTATATTGAATCGAAGCATAAATTAGGAAACGAAAATCTTCTACAGCGAAAACTGTTAGCCCTTCAAGTAGAAGTGGGTGAATTAGCTAACGAAACTCGTTGTTTTAAGTTTTGGAGTGAAAAAGGACCATCCGCTCAAGATATTATTTTAGAAGAATATGTTGATGGTGTTCATTTTGTTCTTTCCATTGGTCTTGAGATGTCATTAGAAACAGAGGTAGTACAATGGTCAACAACACAACAAGTAATAGGAGAAGAATTAGTTCCATATTTTCTTAACGTGATGAATCGGGTATCTGCGCTAAGTCAAGTAGGTTCGAAGGAAAACTATGTTTCTCTGTTTCAAGATTATTTTGTCCTAGGTTCGGCACTAGGTTTTAGTGAAGTTGATATAATCTCTGCATATGAGAAAAAAAACGAAGTGAATCATGTACGCCAAGATCAGGGATACTAAAAAAGCTCTGACGATGTTGCAATCACCACTTATTTCGAAATTCGAAATTTGAGAACTTCTTTAGAAATAGGTATAATTGACAAGTGACATAATATTTTTAATTTTATTGTAGGAGGTACATAAGATGGATGAAATGTTAAATATGCTTAAAGAATTAACAGATGCAAATGGTATTCCTGGTAACGAACGTGAGCCAAGAGAAGTAATGAAAAAATATATAACTCCCTTTGCAGATGAAGTAGAAACAGATAACCTAGGAAGCTTAATTGCCAAAAAAGTTGGAGATGCAAACGGCCCTAAAATAATGGTTGCAGGTCACCTTGATGAAATTGGTTTCATGGTAACTTCTATTGATGATAAAGGATTCGTGAAATTCCAACCTGTAGGTGGTTGGTGGGAGCAGGTAATGCTAGCACAACGAGTTACTATTATGACAAGAAATGGTGACGTACCAGGAGTTATTGGTTCTAAGCCTCCACACATTCTACCTCCAGAAGCTAGAAAAAAACCAGTGGACAAGAAGGATATGTTCATTGATATTGGTGCATCTAGTAAAAAAGAAGCAGAGGAATTCGGAGTTCGTCCTGGAGATTCCATCGTTCCTGTTTGTGATTTTACAGTAATGAAAAACGAAAAGATGTTAATGGCAAAAGCTTGGGATAATCGTATAGGATGTGCAATTGCTATTGAAGTGCTTCGTCGTTTGAAAGACGAGCAACACCCTAATGTTGTTTATGGGGTGGGAACTGTTCAAGAAGAAGTAGGATTACGTGGTGCAAGAACATCAGCACACCATATTCAACCTGATATTGGTTTTGGAGTGGATGTAGGAATCGCAGGAGACACACCTGGTGTATCAGCAAAGGATGCTTTAGCGAAGATGGGAGAAGGTCCACAAATAATCATATATGATGCTTCTATGGTTTCTCATAAAGGACTTCGTGATTTTGTAACGGATACGGCTGACGAGAAGGGTATCCCTTATCAATTTGATTCTGTAGCTGCAGGTGGTACAGACTCAGGTGCCATTCACCTAACTGCAAATGGTGTGCCTGCTTTATCAATCACAATTGCTACGAGATACATTCATACACACGCAGCAATTTTGCATCGAGATGATTTTGAAAATGCGGTGAAGCTAATTGTAGAAGTGATTAAAAAATTAGATAGAAATACTGTTAATGAAATTACGTTCCGATAAAAAACTGTAAATAAAGACCTTTCTTTAGATGAAATAAATCTCTAGAAAGGCCTTTTTTCTTACGTTTATACACTAGCTTCGGATAATAGCTTCTCAATATCCTGTTCCATGTCAATAGGGTCAGATGTACATTCAAAGCGTTTCACTACTTTTCCA
Organism: Evansella sp. AB-rgal1; assembly: GCF_041820985.1. Classification (NCBI taxonomy): domain Bacteria; kingdom Bacillati; phylum Bacillota; class Bacilli; order Caryophanales; family Bacillaceae; genus Evansella; species Evansella sp. AB-rgal1. The sequence goes on along the minus strand of NZ_JBGUAU010000017.1, from coordinate 68,135 downwards.
TTTGGATCTATTAAGAATTTGGTGAAATTCCATTTAATAGAATGCTCATCTATTAAATACTCAGGGTGCTTTTCATTTATTAAAGGTATTAATATTTTGGAAACAGGATGAGATTCATTAAAACCATCAAATGGTTTTTGATGTGATAAGTAACTAAATAACGGATGCGCATTATCATCTCTTACGTCAATTTTTTGAAAAAGAGGAAAGTTCACTCCGTAATTTATCATGCAGCTAATCTCAATCTGTTTATTTGAATCAGGTTCTTGATGATCAAATTGATTGCAAGGAAATCCTAAAATTACAAACCCCTTATCTTTATATCGATCATATAAGCTTTGTAGTTCTTTATATTGATATGTAAATCCACATCGCCCAGCAGTATTTACTATTAGAACAGTTTTTCCTTTATATTCCTCTAATAAGGTACGTTTTCCATTCATTGCTACAGCAGAAAAATCAAATATACTCATACTTTCCAACTCCTTATAGGTCATTTTGACTAGGTGCTAATTACTATAAGTAGTATACTTACTTTTTTAAAGTAAGTCAATAAATAATACATAAAAAAGATGACGTATCGAGGAAATGAATGAAGGATGGGTTTTATAAACCTTCCTTTATTCATATTCCTGAAAGTCATCCTAAAATGTGTAGTATTATCTTATTGTAAGCCCTGCGAAATTTGATTTACTATTTGTTGTTTATCGTCTTCACTAGCATTTTTCCAATAAACTTCAAACAATACACCTAGACCAGGCAACATCTTCTCTTCACCACTTTGTACTGCATCCATGATTGTATCTTCTACTTCCTGAGCACTGTTTCCAGAAACATTTTGTAGGATTGCGCCACGTAAATTAAAGCTCATTTTCATCTCCCTTTCTTTCTTAGATAACCAACCAGTCGAGTTTGGTTGTGTATTCTGTTATAGTATGAGTGATAAAGGGTATGAATATGTGAGGAAAGGAAAAAAATGAGAATAACAATACTCGTTGGAAGCGAGTTAAATTAGAGGGGAGTACATAAAGGAACAATGGAAATTATAGAATCATTACAGAATACGAAGGTAAAATCATGGAAAAAATTACATACAAAAAAAGGACGAGATACAACCGGAACATTCATGATCGAAGGCATTCATCTTATTGAAGAAGCCTTTCGTGCACATCTGCCTATGAAAGAGCTTATTGTTGATGCAGATAAGGATATTCCAGCAAAATGGAAGGTTTCTAATATTCCACTTGTTTATGTTACAAGTAAAGTTTTAAAGGAGATATGTGAAACTGAAACACCACAAGGGTTTGTAGCAATTTGTGAGTTACCTGATAGAGAAAATGTACCTTTAGAGACAGGGAAATTTTTATTAATTGACGGAGTACAAGATCCTGGAAATGTTGGTGCAATGATTCGAACTGCTGATGCAGCTGGTATGACCGGTGTAATCATTGGAGAAGGTACCGTAGATCCATTTAATGGAAAGGTTATCCGTTCCACACAAGGATCATTGTTTCACATTCCTGTTCAAAAAATGATGTTAGAAGATGCGGTCCAATTGTGCAAGGAACATGATATTCCTGTTTTTGGTACGTCACTAAGTGGAAGCACCTATAATGCAATTGAACCTCAAGAGAATTTTGCATTAATCGTAGGAAATGAAGGAAGTGGAGTTACGGAATCACTTCTATCACAGACGGACCAAAACTTGTATATTCCCATACATGGAAAAGCGGAATCGTTGAATGTAAGTATAGCCACAGGGATACTACTGTATCATTTACGTGGTTAATAGCAATATTTTTATGAAACGTTTGCGAAATAAATAAAAAAACTATATAATGTTAGCAGAATTAAGGAGTTACATATTCAATAGTAAAAACGATGAAAGAGAGTAGTAAGTTGTACTATACTCATCCAGGGAGAAAATGCCTTAGACTGAAAGCATTTTTATGAGGATAACAGCTGAATTCGCTCTAGAGTTGACACTGGGAAAACGAGGGGAAAGTTCCTTTCGTAAAGGTGTTCCGGTTTTGAAGTCCGTTATCTTCGTTTGAGTGAATGGTTTTTTGTGAATGAAAAATCCATTAACAAGGGTGGTACCGCGAGTTTTCGTCCCTTTTGGGAATGAAAGCTCTTTTTTGTGCGTAAATTCGGACAATAAATACATTATGAAATGAAGGAGGAAGTAGCATGTTAGATCGTCTAAAAGAACTTAAAGACGAAGCAATTACAAAAGTAAATGAAGCTACGTCAGTGAAAGAACTAAAGGATCTTCGTATTACATATCTAGGGAAAAAAGGTCCTATTACGGAAGTATTAAAAGGAATGGGTAAACTTCCAGCAGAAGAAAGACCAAAGGTTGGCCAAGTTGCCAATGAGGTACGAGAAGCAGTTGCTACGTCCATTGGGGAAAAGGAACAAAAGCTAGAAGAAGAAGCACTTGCTGCAAAACTAAAAGAAGAAAGCATTGATGTTACATTACCTGGACGTCCTTTGCAAAAAGGTAGCCGCCACCCACTAACATCTGTAATTGAGACAATTGAGGATGTTTTCGTTGGAATGGGATTTACTGTTGCGGAAGGACCAGAGGTTGAAACAGATTATTATAACTTTGAAGCATTGAATTTACCGAAGGACCACCCAGCAAGAGATATGCAGGATACTTTTTTTATTACGAACGATTTACTATTACGTACACAAACTTCTCCTGTTCAAGTAAGAACGATGGAAAAGCATGAAGGAAGAGGACCAGTTAAGATTATCTGTCCAGGAAAAGTGTATCGTCGTGATGAAGATGATGCGACACACTCTCATCAGTTTATGCAGATAGAAGGACTTGTTGTAGGTGAAGGTATTCGAATGAGTGACTTAAAAGGAATCTTCGAGCAATTTGTGGAACAGTATTTTGGAGAAGGAAGAGAAATTCGCCTACGCCCAAGTTACTTCCCATTTACAGAGCCTTCTGCAGAGCTAGATGTATCTTGTGCAATCTGTGGAGGTTCAGGTTGCCGTACGTGTAAGCAGACAGGTTGGATTGAAGTGTTAGGTTCAGGAATGGTTCATCCAAATGTGCTTCGTATGAGTGGTTTTGATCCAGAAAAATATACTGGTTTTGCCTTTGGTATGGGGGTAGAACGATTTGCCATGCTGAAATATGGCGTTGATGATATTCGTCATTTCTATACGAATGACACTCGATTTTTATCCCAATTCAAGAGAGTTTAATAAAGGTTATAAGGAGGAAGAACCGTGCTTGTATCTTATAAATGGTTAAAAAATTATATTCAAATAGATGATTTAACTCCAAAAGAGGTAGCGGAAAAGCTAACAAGAAGTGGCGTTGAAGTGGATATCGTTCACGAAATGAATCAAGGTGTAAAGAACATTGTTGTCGGGAAAGTGCTAGAGTGCACAAAGCACCCAGAAGCAGACAAGTTAAACGTGTGTAAAGTAGATGTTGGGGAAGAAGAGCCAGTACAGATCGTTTGTGGTGCTGCGAATGTTGGTGCAGATCAATATGTAGTGGTTGCAAAAGTAGGTGCTCGCTTACCTGGTGGAATGAAAATTAAGCGTGCAAAGTTACGTGGACAAGTATCAGAAGGAATGATTTGTTCATTACAAGAGCTTGGCTTTGAAGGGAAAACAGTTGCAAAAGAATACGCAGAGGGAATTTACAACTTCCCAACGGAAATGACGCCTGGAACAGATGCAATGCACCCATTAAATTTAGATGATTCCGTATTAGAGCTAGATTTAACAGCAAATAGAGCGGACTGCTTAAGTATGATTGGTACGGCGTATGAAGTTGCTGCTATTTTAGGGCGTGATGTGAAGCTTCCTGAAGTGAACGTTCAGGAAGGTGCTGAAAAAGCATCGGATTATATTTCTGTGAAAGTAGATGCTGTAGGAGATAATCCATATTATGGCGCAATCATGATTAAGGATGTAAAAATTGCTCCATCACCTTTATGGCTTCAAACAACATTGATGGCTGCAGGAATTCGTCCACTTAATAATGTTGTTGACGTAACAAACTATGTTTTATTAGAGTATGGACAACCGTTGCATGCGTTTGATTATAATCGTTTCGGTTCAAAGGAAGTACTTGTCCGTCGTGCAAATCAAGGAGAAAATATGACAACATTAGATGATGTGGAACGTACATTATCATCGGACTACTTAGCAATTACTAATGGGGAAGTTCCTGTTGCACTTGCAGGTGTTATGGGAGGAGCTGATTCCGAAGTAGGGAACGATACAACAACAGTTTTACTAGAAGCAGCGTACTTTAAAGGAACAACGATTCGTAAAGCGTCACGTGAGCTAGGACTTCGAAGTGATGCTAGTGCGCGCTTTGAAAAAGGGGTAGATCCTAGTCGCGTAAAAGAGGCAGGATTACGAGCAGCTGCATTAATCGCAGAGCTTGCTGGTGGTACTGTATTGTCAGGAGTTGTGGAACACAATGAGTTAGACGTAACTCCGAAAGAAATATCTATTTCGTTAGAAAAAATTAATGGAGTTCTTGGAACATCGATTACTTCTTCGGAAGTGAAGGAAATCCTAGGAAAACTTCAATTTGCTTTTTCAGAAAGTAATGATGTATTTACTATTTCCGTACCGACACGTCGTCAGGATATCCAAATTGAAGTGGATGTGGTAGAAGAAGTAGGGCGTTTGTACGGATATGATAACATTCCTACAACGTTACCAAACACTCCCACAACACCTGGTGGGTTAACGGATGTACAAAAGAATAAACGAAAAGTTCGACGTTTTCTTGAAAACGCAGGTCTGCATGAAGCAGTTAGTTATTCATTAACTACTGCAGAAAAGGAATCACATTTTAAGGAAGGTGTATCTCGAGTAAAGGTTGCCATTCCAATGAGTGAGGAAAGAAGTGCATTACGTACAACATTACTTCCTCATTTACTAGATGCATTAAGTCATAATAAAAACCGTAATAATCTGAATGTACACTTATATGAAATGGGCTCTGTATTCTTAACAGAGGAAGCAGAAGTTACGACTCAACCAAAAGAAACAACATATGTTTCAGGTGCTGTTATGGGTCTATGGCATGATCATAGCTGGCAAGGGGAGAAAAAAGCGGTTGATTTCTTTGTTGCGAAAGGTGTAGTAGAAGGTCTACTAGCACAATTGAATGTTCTGGAGAGTGCTGAATTTGTTCAAGGGGAAGCAAAAGGCTTCCATCCGGGCCGTACAGCAAAACTTCTAATGAATGGATCAGAAGTAGGGGTACTTGGTCAACTACATCCATCTGTTGCGAAAGAATGGTCACTACCAGAAACATATGTGTTTGAATTAAACTTACATGAACTTGTAACAGTATCAACAGAACCAATTCGTTACCAGGCTATTCCTCGTTTCCCTGCTATGGACCGTGATATTGCTCTCGTAGTTGATGAAGCAGTACAAGCGGGAGAAGTGGAAAAGGTAATTAGAGAGTTTGGTGGCAAGCTTTTAACAAACGTAGCTCTATTCGACTTATATCAAGGAGAGCATATGGAAGCTGGGAAAAAATCGTTGGCATTCTCTCTCCGCTACCTAGATCCAGAAAAGACATTAACGGAAGAAGAAGTAACAAAAGTACACAGTAGTGTGTTAGCTGGAGTAGAAGAAAAATTAGGTGCAAAGCTAAGATCGTAGTTTTGTACTCGAAAGTGTATCAAAAGGAGCGGTGGTAGCTCCTTTTGATATACCTTTTTTAAAAGATAAGAATTTATAAAAAATTTTTGAATTTAGAAAGGTGTCTAGCTCCAGGCGCTTTTCTTATTTGGGTCTATTTCTTAACGACCGGGACAAGATCGTTAAGTTGAGGGAACGGATACCATGTTCACAAATCTGTACGACTTTCGGACATTTTTGTGAGATTTTTACTGTTTTTTTCATGGAAGGAAATATTTACACTTTGTATAATGAAACTAGATTCAAGAATTCGTAATTGTTTTCCAAACACTTGTGAATTATTGAGCATAAATATAGTTGAATTGGAGGAGTTATCATGAGTAATGCACGAGTTTTTAATGTACCAGCAACGAACTTAATGGGGAGAGGTTGTTTGAACGAAGTTGGTCCCTATATTCAAGAATTAGGGTTAAATAAAGCGTTGGTTGTAACAGACAAGTTCTTAAATCAAAACGGTATTGCTGGCAAAGTGTTAGATCAACTAACTGCAGTTGGAGTAGAATTTGTTGTATATGATGATGTAAAACCGAATCCAACAACGAAAAATGTACATGATGGTGTAGCGGTATATAATGAAAACAATTGTAATTTTATTGTTTCTGTAGGTGGAGGATCACCGCAAGATGCAGCAAAAGGGATTGGTCTTGTTGTAACAAATGGTGGAGATGTACGTGAGTTTGAAGGTGTTGCAAAAACAAAACACCGCTCTGTTCCAATTGTAGCAGTAAATACAACTGCAGGTACGTCTGCGGAATATACTATCAACTATGTAATTACGGATGAAGAAAGAGAAGTAAAAATGGTAATGGTAGACCGTAATAGTTTAGCGACTATTTCTGTGAACGATCCTGAGCTTATGGTTGGGAAACCAGCAGATTTAACTGCTGCAACAGGAATGGATGCTTTAACACATGCGATTGAAGCAATTGTTACTCCAGGAGCGTATCCTGTAACTGATGCTACCGCTTTAGCGGCAGTAGAAATTATCAACAACTATTTACCACGTGCGGTGAAAGATGGTAACGATATTGAGGCACGTGAGCAAATGGTATATGCTATGTTCCTAGCAGGAATTGCATTCAACAATGCTGGTCTTGGATACGTACACGCAATGGCTCACCAATTAGGTGGAGTATACGACTTACCACATGGTGTATGTAACGCAATGCTCTTACCGATCGTGGAAAGAGAAAATGCGAAACGTGATCCTAAAAAATTCCGTGCAATTGCAAAAGCGATGGGCTTAGAAGTTGCAAATAAAACAGATGAAGAGTGTGCTACGGAAGCAGTAGAAGCAATCAAAGCTCTATCAGTAGAAGTAGGAATTCCTACGAAACTTTCAGAGCTAGGAGTAACGGAAGTAGACCTAGACAAACTAGCAGAAAACTCTATGAAAGATGCTTGTGCACCAGGTAATCCTTTCATTCCTACAAAAGAAGAAGTAATTGCAATGTTTAAAGAAATACTATAAGAAACGAAATTAGGAAGGCGCGTGAATTCACGCGCCTTTTTACATTATAAGCAGAAAGTATAAAATTTTTTTTACTGTATAGACCAGGAGCTATCCCCTCGTGTAAATAAAAAAAGCACTTTTAACTGTCAGATATTTGTATTTCGGCAGGAGACAGGTTGTCGACATGAGCTGGGGCCACAGGACGTGGACCGAACTTAGGCGGAATTGGTGCGCTTTTCTTATAAGACCTGAACGAAGATTTTTTCGCAACTACACGGCACAAGAAGAAGTAGGAAAGGTAGCAACGGGAATTGAAGGACGAGTTGAATTCCCGAAGAAGCGGAAGGAAGGTAGCAACGGGAATTGAAGGACGAGTTGAATTCCCGAAGAAGCGGAAGGAAGGTAGCAACGGGAATTGAAGGACGAGTTGAATTCCCGAAGAAGCGGAAGGAAGGTAGCAACGGGAATTGAAGGACGAGTTGAATTCCCGAAGAAGAGGTAAGAAGGTAGCAACGGGAATCGGTGGTTAACTTTAACACAAAAGGATTAAAGTATAATAAATGTAAGACAATCCCAAAAATAACTTAGCGATAATGCCAAGTTTTCCTTCATGCTTCTATAGAGCACCCCTTAAAAAGTAAACAAATTAATAGTATGATGTAGGTAATAATGAAGTTTCAAAGATATCACTCACCAAAGAATGTTACATCGAAATTTATATAAGGAGGTTTTCATATGAAACTTGCTTTTATTTCCGATATACACGGGAATGCGGTTGCACTAGAAGCAGTACTGAAGGATATTGAAAGAAAAGAAGTAGATAAAATCGTTGTTTTAGGAGATATATGTTATCGAGGTCCTGAACCAAAACGTTCTCTCGAAATTATTCGCTCCCTAGACACTATTGTTTTAAAAGGAAATGCTGATGAGTGGGTAGTACGAGGAGTAAATAAGGGAGAAGTACCAGATGCAGTTTTAGAAGGAATGAGAGAAGAACGTGAGTGGATAACTAGTAAATTAGATGAGAGTGATTTGGACTATCTAAAAAATCTACCAACCTATTATCTACTTCCAGTAAATGATACTGTAACAATTCATTGTTTTCACGCAACACCAACCAGTTTATTTGAAGTGGTCAAACCTGATGATACTGAGATGATACAGTCGAAATTATTGGAGAATGATAAAGCTGATATATTCTTATACGGGCATATTCACCATCCATACGTTCGCTTTATTAATGGTAAAGCAGTTGCAAACCTTGGGAGTGTTGGCCTTCCGTTTGATGGACTAGCGAAATCTTCTTATGCTATTGTAGAAGTAAAAGAAGAGGGATTTACAATAGGAATTCACCGAGTTACATACGATCTGGAAAAAGTCATAAAGCAATATGAAGAAGAAGGCTATCCGAACCTAAATATGAGAAATATAATTAAAAACGGGAAGCTGTAACGAACAAATAAGGGAGAGGAGATAGGTTTTCTTCTCCCTTACTATTTTTTCAACGATAAATTGAAAAAACGTATAGAAGTTTAGAAGTGAAGTAGTTTTTACTGTTACTTAAGCATACTTTGCCAAAAAACGAAAATAAGATAAAAGACTGTTAAGCCTAGTAAAAATACAATTATTCGAAAAATTGTAACATATTGTGAAGGACCAAATAGTTTTTTACAGATCCATAAAATAAAAATAAACAGCAATGTCACAGACATTTCATAGCCAAATAAATCAAGAAAACTATCATCATCGTTCTCGTGAGGCTTAAATGCATAATAGAAACAGATAAAGCCTGGGGTACTAAATAATAGAAGAAGAATGAAAGGAATGGCAGTCTCTTTTGAAAAATTCACGCCTAATCCTGTCAATTCCACCCCCGAACCATGTGTATAATTTATGAATGATGGTGATAAGAGTATAAATAGTAATAAAAAACTTGTAGTTAATACCGCATAATAGGTAAAGCGCTGATGTGTTTTTGTTTTATTTTCCATTCTTGTTATTTGAGAGTTTAATTTGTATAAAAGAGTAGCCTTTTCCTTTTTATGGAGTGTGACCTTTTTATGTAATCCTTGAAACTGATCATCCCATTCACTTCTAGGTTCCACTCGTTTCATGTAAATAGCCTCCTTCTTCCATCTGTTTCTTCAAGCTTTGAAGTCCTCTTTGAAGATTTGTTTTTACTTTACTTTTGCTCCATCCGAGGATGGAGGCAGCTTCTTCAATTGACAGTTCTTGTATCTTTCTTAGAATAATAACATCGCGATAGTTTCGTTTTAATTTCTGTAGGCTAACATACAGTTCGTGCTCACTTTCGTTTAGGGTAGCTATTTGCTCAGGAGTTCTTAAAGTAATTTTGTTAGGAATAAGTTTTTTGATAATTAGTTTTTTACTATTTTCTTTTCGTATATAATCAATAGTTAAGTTTCTAGCAATACAATATAACCAAGCTTTAGGCTTTTCACCATGAAAGGAAGTGATATTCAAATAGGCTCTAAAAAAAGTATCCTGAGTTAAATCCAATGCATGAAAATGATCATTGATCATATAGGAAATATATTGATGTATATCATTGCTGTATTCGTCATACCAAGCATTGATTTTATGTTTATTCATATCATTATTCAAGCCATCCTCTCCTTCTTATCTATTTGTAATAAGAATCTTGTAAAAATGAATAACTGTTTATCACTAATCCGCCACAACCAGACCATTTATATATAAAACGGGTGAAGAGTGAAAAAGTCGCACTTTTTTCTAATTACAGAGAAATAAAAAATCATTTGGATATGCAGTCCAAATGATTTAAGAAAATAAACTTATTATAAAGTAACCGAGAATGAAAATTTTATAAAACTTTATTCGTATTTCCAAAATGCCACTTTGTGCAGCTATATAATATGTCTTTGCCTTTCTTTTTCAGGATCTCTCTTGCAGCATTATCCACATTGGAGCCTGCACCTTTTGGTAATGGCATTCCAATTTGTTGTTCTAATTTATCCATTTCTTTTAAGAAAGAATAACGAGCTATAACCGAAGCTGCGGCTACTGCGGGATGAAGGTTCTCCGCCTTCGTAGCAAAATATAAAGGCTTTGGTGATGTCCAGCTTTTTCCCTTTGAACGTAAGTACTTAAAATATGTATCAGGTTGAACAAATTGGTCGATTAAGACCCCATCATAGGAAATATCAGCTCCACATTTCTCCATTACTTTTGTTATTGCTTGATGATGAAGCAGTGCTTTCATTTGACCTTGATTCATCCCTTGTTGCTGTAACTCATTGTACTTTTCATTTTTCAACACGAGTAAACTATAGGTACATTCTTTCACTAGTTTAGGAGCTAGCTCTTGAATTACTTTATCATTAATACTTTTCGAATCTCGAATTCCCCAATTCTCAATCGTTTTCATTTGCTCCGCGCTCAAATGTGCACAAACAACTGTCATTGGCCCAAAATAGTCTCCCGTACCTGTCTCGTCACTTCCTAACAAAACAAGATCTGTCACATTTTTTGGAGGTGCATAGGAATGATCGTCTACTGATTTAGACGCAGTCTTAGATTTTGATGCAGATGCGGTATTACTTGAACTCCATCTACTAGCTTCTGCTGTTGCATCTTTCCCCTGAAATAACACCTTTCCTGATTTATATCCAGTAATAGAGCATCCTTCTGTTTTTGCTGCAAAAACAGCTCCTTGAGGTGGTTGGCTCTTTAAATCCGATAGATAATGATTCTTGATTTTTTGCAAAACATCCTTTGATACTTGTAACACTTCATAGCTCAATGCCATCCATCCTTTCATTCGGGAGTATTATTTTCGGCTACCATTCAGTATAGCCAACTATTCAGTGGTAGTCACGTATCAAACATATTGTCAGAGTTATTATCGGGTCATGCTGAAAACGAGTGGCTTTTTGGATTGCAAAGGACGTGTTTTCTTTTATAAAAAATCTAGTTTCTACTAAGTATTGCATAGAGTTTCACAAATCTATCATCTTTATATTTCCATCCTTCGTCCATCGTGGTATGATATAGATTAGGATTTCTATGACGAATGGAGGCCTTGTTAGTGGAAGATGAACACGAAAAACGTCGAACGAGTGTTTCAATTTATGGTCAGCAATACACCATCGTCGGAGAGGAAAACCCACAACAAGTAAAAAAAGTGGCTATGCTCGTCGATCGAAAAATGAGAGAAATAAAAAAAAACAATCCATATTTAGATTCAAATAAATTAGCTGTACTAACAGCAGTAAACATAGGAAATGATTATCTTGCATTATTAGAAAAACTGGATACTGAAAAGAAAGATGGGGAGTCTTAAAGATGCTTAGTTTTATATTGTTTTTTGCTTTAGTAGTGAGTTTTTTCGTAGGCTTTCGCCGTGGACTCATTTTACAAATAATTCATTTACTAGGTTTTATCGCATCCTTCGCCATAGCTTATTTGTATTATCAGGATGTTGCTCACTACATACGATTGTGGATACCTTTCCCACAGTTTTCTTCTGAATCAGGCATGATTCTATTAGTTGAAGCGTTTGCATTTGAAGAGGTTTACTATAATGGTATCGCCTTTGCAATTTTGTTTATTGGTTCAAGAATTGTTTTACAAATATTAGGGTCTCTGTTTGATTTCTTAGCACACTTGCCTATCATCAATGCAATTAACCGATGGCTCGGTGGGATTTTAGGATTCATCGAAGGATTGTTATTTATTGTAATATTATTACATTTAGGTGCTTTACTTCAAATTGAGATAATACAAGAAACGATTCAAAATTCGTCGTTTGCTCAAATGATATTTGAATATACACCAGTAATTTCTAATCAAATTAAAGAGCTTTGGTTGGATACTATGTAAAGGAGCTTCTCGTTTTTCGAGAAGTTTTTTTCATACTTTAAGAATGCTACCTTCACAAAAGACTAAAGTGTAGAATAACTTTTTTTGACTTAAAAAGTTGTCTAGCTCCAGGCTCCATCAATTCGACCACAATAACAAAAGTAAAAGCACTTTTTATTGTCGTGAAAAGTTGCATTTTGTCGGGAGACCGAAGTTGGCGTTATGCCGCTCCTACAGGGCAAGTGGAATTCCTATTAACAAACCCATAACGGTTGCGAAGCTAGTCTATATAAGGATATGATGTTACAAGGACATAAAATTGGCATACTAGTGATAGAGAATGGATATCGAGGTGAGCTGTCTTGTCGAAGTTAAATAAAAAAGAAATAATAAAAGTACTTGAAACGATTGCAGTGTATTTAGAGATTAAAGGGGAGAATTCCTTTAAAGTTTCGGCCTATCGTAAAGCAGCAAACGCACTAGAGCGAGATGAACGAACAATAGAAGAAATAAAGGATCCTGCCGCACTACAAGGAATCGGAAAAGGAACAGGAGCAATTATCCAAGAGTTAATAGATACTGGTCAAGCCAACCTATTAAGCAAATTAGTGGAAGAACTTCCTGATGGCCTACTTCCCCTATTAAAAGTACCTAATTTAGGTGGGAAAAAAATAGGAAAGCTATATCAGGAACTTCAAGTAGTGGACGTGGAAACATTACGAAAAGCATGTGAAGATAAGAAGGTTCAAAAGCTTGCTGGTTTTGGTGAAAAAACAGAAGAGAAAATCCTGGCTGCATTGCAAGACTTTGGAAAACGGCCAGAGCGTTTGACAATTGCACAGATGATTCCTGTAGCAGAGTTAGTGAAATCGTGGCTAAATGAGATAGAAGGAATTATCCGATATGAATTAGCTGGTAGCTTTCGAAGAGGAAGAGAAACGGTAAAGGATTTAGACTTTATACTATCTACGGATGATCCCACGGCAGTTGGAGAACAAATTGTTGCAATAAAAAATATTAAAGGTGTTATTGGACATGGAGACACGAAAATTAGTGTTGAGTTTCAGTTTGATGACTTAATTGTACCAGCTGACTTTCGAATGGTGAAAGACGATGAGTTTGCAACAACACTTCATCACTTCACTGGATCCAAGGACCATAATGTGATGATGCGCCAACGAGCAAAAGCTCGAGGAGAAAAAATAAGTGAATATGGCGTAGAAATAGAAGAAACGGAAGAAGTAAAAACGTTCGAAACCGAGGCAGACTTTTTCAAACACTTTGGATTGCAATATATCCCTCCTGAAGTTAGGGAAGGGAAAGAGGAAATTTCTATTTTTGAGAAAAAACATAAGCTACTGGAAGAAGAGGATATAAAGTCTGATTTACACATGCATACTACTTGGAGTGATGGTGCACATTCTATTGAAGAAATGATTGAAGCATGCCGAAACCGAGGGTATAATCATATTGCCATTACAGACCATTCAAAGTTTTTAAAAGTAGCAAATGGATTAACAGTAGAACGATTGAAACGTCAGCACGAGGAAATCCGTACAATAAACGAAGGTCTAAAAAACTTCACTGTGTTTACAGGAATTGAAATGGATATCCTTCCAGATGGAAGTCTAGATTATGAGGACGAACTGCTAGAGCAAGTAGACTTTGTGATTGCATCGATTCACTCAGGATTTCAGCAGGATGTAAAAACAATCATGAAGAGATTAAAAAATGCAATGGAAAATCCTCATGTGGATATGATTGCTCACCCAACAGGAAGAGTCATTGGCCGCCGTACAGGCTATCCAGTGGATTTTGAAGAACTTATTGAATTAGCTCTTAAAACGGATACGATTCTCGAATTAAATGCTAATCCAAATCGACTCGATTTATCGGCAGAGTGGGTGAAAGAAGCACAAGCAGCTGGTGCTAAAATTGCAGTAAATACGGATGCACATCGTTATGAAACGTTAGATCATATGAGTATTGGTGTGAAAACAGCAAGGCGTGGCTGGCTAAAAAAAGAAAATGTAGTGAATACATGGTCAACAAAAAAACTTACAGAGTTTTTAAATAAACGTAGGTGACAATAACGGAGGTGACCCTTGTGTTAGAAAGGGTTTGTCGCATTTTAGAATATGACAAAATGAAAGTACAACTTATTAATCATGCAAGTAGCTCTTTAGGGAAACAAAAAGTGGAACAATTAACTCCATCATTTGATTTTGAAGAAATACAGCACGGACAAAACAGTACGTATGAAGGAACTAAGGTACTTCGATTACGTGGACAAGCTCCGTTAGGTGGAATACGCGATATTCGAGCATCTGTGAAGCGGGCAAAAATAGGCGGGATGCTCAATGAATTAGAACTTCTAGATATCGCTTCTACAATTTATGGAAGTCGTCGATTCAAAAGCTTCATTGAATCTCTTATGGAAGATGAAGTGGAGTTAGCAATTTTACCAGAGCTAGTAAATGACATTGTTCCACTCACAGACTTAGAAAGAGAAATAAAGCAATCCATCGACGAAAATGGAGAAGTATTAGATTCCGCAAGTCCTACACTTCGGAGTATTCGTCAAACTATTCGCTCTCATGAATCTAGTGTTCGTTCCAAGCTAGAGAGTATTACTCGATCTTCTAGTGGGAGAAAAATGTTGTCGGATGCCATTATTACGATTCGAAATGAACGATATGTTATTCCTGTAAAACAAGAGTATCGAGGACATTTCGGTGGAATGGTTCACGATCAATCCGCATCTGGTGCTACATTATTTATTGAACCGAATGCAGTGGTTCAAATTAATAATCAACTTCGAGAAGCGAGAATGAAAGAAAAACAAGAAATTAACCGAATTTTACAAGCGCTAACTTCTGTTGTGGCAGAAAGCTCTGAAGAGTTATTAACGGTTGTTTCAATTATGACGGAAGTAGACTTTATTTTTGCCAAGGCTCATTACAGTAATGAAATTAATGGAACTCAACCCAAGTTAAATGAAGATGGCTACATTCAGATGACCAAAGCAAGACATCCATTAATTCCAAAGGAAGAAATTGTACCGATTGATGTTGAAATCGGAAAGGATTATTCCTCTTTAGTAATAACAGGGCCAAATACTGGGGGAAAAACGGTAACATTAAAAACAGTTGGATTACTTACGTTAATGGTACAATCTGGCTTACAAATACCTTGTGAAGAAGGGTCCGATGCAGCTGTATTCCAACAAATCTTCGCAGATATAGGGGATGAACAGTCTATTGAGCAAAGCTTAAGTACATTTTCTTCCCACATGACAAACATTGTCGATATCCTAGAACGTGTGGACTTTCAATCCCTTGTGCTATTTGATGAATTGGGAGCGGGTACAGATCCTACAGAAGGTGCTGCATTAGCTATATCCATCCTAGATTTCGTTTACAAGGTAGGCGCAAAAGTTATTGCAACAACGCATTATAGTGAATTAAAAGGATATGCATATAATCGAGATGGAGTCATGAACGCAAGTGTGGAATTCAATGTAGAAACACTTCGTCCAACGTATCGATTACTTATTGGAGTACCAGGAAGAAGTAATGCTTTTGCCATAAGTAAACGATTAGGGTTGCGTGATGATATTATTGAAGAGGCTAAAAGTCACATAACCGCTGACACGAACAAAGTGGAAAATATGATTGCTTCCTTAGAAGATAGTCGTAAAAAAGCAGAGCAAGAAATGGAACAGTCGGAACTACTCCGAAAAGAAGCGGAACGAATACATCGAGATCTGGAGAGAGAATTTGGAAAGCTTGAGCAAGAAAAACAGAAAATTTTACAAGTTGCTGAAGAAAAAGCAGAACAATCATTAAAGAAAGCAAAAGACGAAGCAGAAGAAATCATTTCACATTTACGAGACATACAGAAGAATAATCCGAATATAAAGGATCATGAATTAATTGAAGCAAAGAAACGTTTAGAGGAAGCGAAACCCAACCTCGTTAATAAAAATAGTAAAGATAAACAAAAGAAAGTTATTTCAAAAAATCAAAAGCTTCTCCCTGGAGATGAAGTGAAAGTTATTAGTTTTGATCAAAAGGGTCATATCGTGGAGCAAGTAAATGAAAAGGAATTTTTCGTTCAACTAGGTATGATGAAAATGAAGGTAAAAAAGGATGACCTTCTTTATATTGATCGTCCAAAACAAGTGGAGAAAAATCCATTAGCGACTGTGAGAGGGAAAGAGTCACACGTTAGTACAGAGTTAGATTTACGTGGTGAGCGTTTTGAAGATGCCATGCTCCAAGTAGAAAGGTATTTAGATGATGCTGTTTTAGCTGGATATCACCAAGTATCCATTATTCATGGTAAAGGAACAGGGGCTTTACGCAAAGGTGTTCAAGAGCTTCTTAAAAAACATCGAAATGTAAATGAGACGAGAATGGGGAGTGCCGGAGAAGGTGGCTCTGGGATTACAGTCGTTACCTTGAAATAGAGAGGACGAAATTTTATGGGGAGTTTTTTTCAACATGAGTATATGTATACTGCGGGTATGTATAGCGTGGTAGTCATTGCATTAATTGTTTACTTGGCTATATTTGAATTAGTTACTAAATACAAAACATGGACAGAAATAAAAAATGGAAATGTGGCAGTAGCATTGGCAACAGGAGGGAAAATATTTGGTATAGCGAATATATTTCATTATTCCATCTTACATAACGATTCTGTCATTGCTATGCTTGGCTGGGGAACTTTTGGATTTACATTGTTGGTATTTGTGTATTTTATCTTTGAATTTTTAACACCTGGTTTTAAAGTAGATGAACAGTTACAACAAGACAATCGAGCTGTTGGTCTAATCTCTTTTATTCTTTCTGTATCTTTATCTTTCATTATTGGAGTAACTATTCTTTAGTTCCTTGAAATGTATGGGATAATCTACTACATTATGTTTGGCAAAAAAATGATAGAATAAAAAGATAAGAATGCGATAAAAAAGTATAGGTGATGATATGGAAACGTTATGGAAAGTTTTGATTGTAATATGTGCAGGATTTATTATTGCTGGATTCATTTTTTGGTTTTATGCTGCGTAAAAATTAAGTATTTCCTTGGAATTAAAAATTAGTAAGCCAGGTTTTAATAAAAGCCTGGTCTTTTTTATATGTCTGAAAATATGCGTTATCAAGTGGAGTTAAACTATCAAATATTACTAACTTTGTTGGTTTTTATTCCATTCGTGTCAGCCCACTCCCGATCTTAGCTACTTTCTATTGTGGTATGTATAAAATAGGATTATCATAAAGTAATATGATTAGTGTGTGATTAGTAACGTTTTAAGTAGTTAATTTCAAGAATTTGAGCATAGGAGATGGCACAATGAAAGAAAAAGGAGTATCCCTTGATTTTGAAAAAAGGTTTGAAGAGAATGCAAATATGAAAGGTCGCTCTTTTCGGGTACTACACATGTTGTATAAAGGGCAATTTGTTAAGCTATTTATCTCTGTTATCTTTTATCTATTTAAGCATTCACCTGTCTGGGTACTTCCTATTGTCACAGCAAACTTAATAAACTTCGTTGCAGATCCAGGAGAAAAGGATCTATCTATACTTTGGATCAATGGAATATTAATCACTGTTGTAATCATTCAAAATATACCAACTCATGTTCTACATATCAGTTTTATGAGCAAGGCTATTCGCCATGTAGAGGCAGGTCTAAGGAGTACACTTATTAGAAAGCTTCAACATTTATCCATCTCTTATCATAGTGAACTACGCTCTGGGAAACTTCAAGCGAAGGTATTACGTGATGTGGAAATGATTGAAATTATGTCGAAGCAAATGATTGTGGGTGTGCTCCCAGCGGTCTTAAATGTTCTCGTGGCTATTATCATAACTTTGAATAGAAGTTTTACTGTAGCTAGCTTTTTTATTTTATCAATTCCTATTTCTATTGTTATTGTTTATTTCTTCCGTGGAATCATCCGTAGAAGAAATCGAGAATTCCGCAAAGAAATTGAAGAAATGTCTGGTCAAGTTGCAGAAACCGTGGAGATGATCCCTGTTACACGGGCGCATGGACTACAGCAGGTGGAGATTAATAAAATAGATTCAATGCTTCATAATGTGAGAGGAAAGGGTTATATGCTTGACCGAGTAGAGGCGTTTTTTGGTTCCTCTAATTGGGTATCCTTTCAGCTCTTTCAGGTAATGTGTTTATTTTTTACCATCTACTTAGCTTATAATGGTCAAATTCCTGTTGGAGATGTAGTGATGTATCAGGCGTACTTTGCGCAAATTCTTATGTCGATTACTGCTCTTATTAATGTATATCCACAATTAGCGAAAGGGTTCGAATCTATCCATTCTGTTTCAGAAATACTTTTTGCAAATGAAAACGAAGAATATGTAGGGAAGAGAAAAGTAACTAACTTAGCTGGACAATTTACTTTTGAAAAAGTGTATTTTCAATACCGTGATACAGATAAGCATGTGTTAAGTGATTTGAATCTTCATGTGAAATCTGGAGAATGTATTGCATTTGTTGGAGAATCAGGTGCAGGAAAGTCCACGATATTAAATCTAACAACTGGTTTTTATCAGCCTACTAGTGGGAGAATTGTCATTGATAACATACCTATGGATGAAATGGACATAATGAATTATCGACAACAAATCGCTGTTGTACCTCAAAACACGATTTTGTTTTCAGGGTCGATTAAAGAAAATATTACTTATGGTCTTGCAAAAGTTTCAGAGGAAGAAGTGCAGCAAGCTGTTATAATGGCAAATTTACAAAGCGTTATAGACGATCTTCCAGATGGAATAGATACGAAAATCGGAGAACATGGTGGGCGTTTATCTGGTGGGCAACGACAGCGAATTGCTATTGCTAGAGCATTTATCCGTAATCCACATGTGATTATTCTTGATGAAGCAACTTCCGCTCTAGATAACAATTCTGAATATCTTATTCAACAATCTATGAAACAATTAATTAAAGGTCGTACAACATTTATTGTAGCTCATCGACTTTCTACTATTCGAGATGCTGATCGTATCGTGGTCATGAAGAACGGACGTTGCATTGAAATGGGAACTTTTCAAGAATTGATGGAAAAAGAAGGGGAATTCTATCGACTAAATGAAATGCAGCAAGTGGGAATTTGACCGCCTTTAATAATCCATTATCGCAATGTGACATCAAATGATTTCAAAATAACCTAATCAAGCAGAAACTTCTCTTGTTTAGGTTATTTTTTGATTTTTTTATCTATATAAATAATATATGTCAAGATCAAACGTAAAAAATTCAAAAAATTGAAACAAAACAGTTCCAATTTGTATGCGTTTTCATTAAAATAGAAACAGAGGGATTAATGCCTTTCGATGAAAATTAGTAGTTGTACTTTTTTTCATTGGAAAAAAGTAAAAGGATCGGTCATATCAAAGGGAGGAGATGGGTATGGATACTTTGACAGAAAAACCATGGTATCAGTTTTATCCGAAAGAAATTCCTAAGTCGGTGGATTACGAAGTTGCTTCATTGCAAAGTTACTTACAGAGTGCAGCGGAAAAATATCCTCAAAAAGTAGCATTGCATTTTATGGGGAAGGAACTTACTTACTCTGAGGTATATGAGTCCGCGTTAAAGTTGGCAAATCAATTACGAAGTCTCGGTGTAGAGCAAGGGGATCGAGTTGCAATTATGTTAGCTAATACCCCACAAGCGGTTATCTCTTATTACGGAGCTCTATTTGCTGGTGCAATCGTGGTTCAAACGAATCCGTTGTACGTGGAACGAGAAATTGAACACCAAATGATTGATTCTGGTGCTAAAGTTATGATTTGCTTGGATCTTGTTTATCCAAGAGTTGCAAAAGTGAAGGAAAAAACCCACTTGGAGCACATTATTGTAACAGGAATTAAGGATTATTTACCTTTCCCAAAAAACTTGATCTATCCTTTTATTCAGAAGAAGAATACTGGAATTAAAGTAGAACTGCAATATAACGGAAGATTGCACTCCTTTGTTGATGTAATCGAAAAAGGTGTTGCGGAAGAAATTGAACTTACAATAAATCCAAAAGAAGATTTAGCTCTATTGCAATATACTGGTGGAACAACAGGGCCTGCAAAAGGAGTAATGTTAACCCACTACAATCTTGTTGTAAATACACAGCAATGTCAGGTATGGATGTATGACATGAAAGAAGGGGAAGAAGTTATTCTCGCTGCGTTACCTTTTTTCCATGTGTATGGAATGACTACGGTAATGAACCTCTCCATTCGATTGGGCTTTAAAATGATAATTATGCCTAAGTTTGAACCAAAGGATATATTAAAGGCGATAGAAAAACATAAAGCAACTTTATATCCAGGGGCACCAACCATGTATATTGGGTTGTTAAACCATCCTGATATAAAGAAGCATGACCTTTCTTCTATTAAGGCTTGTATTAGTGGATCGGCCCCATTACCTCTTGAGGTACAAACAAAATTTGAAGAAGCAACGAAAGGAAGACTCGTAGAGGGGTATGGTTTGACAGAAACAGCCCCCGTAGCTGTTGCAAATCTAATTTGGGAACATCGAAAGACAGGAAGTATTGGATTACCTTGGCCTGATACGGATGTTGCAATTTTATCTGCGGAAACGGGAGATTTTGCAGGGCCAAATGAAATTGGAGAAATAGTGATACAGGGTCCACAAGTAATGAAAGGTTATTGGAATAAACCGGAGGATACTCAAGCAACTTTTAAAGGTGATTGGTTCCTTTCCGGAGACATGGGCTATATGGATGAAGATGGATTCTTTTATATTGTTGATAGAAAGAAAGATATGATTATTGCAGGGGGATTTAATATATATCCGAGAGAAATTGAGGAAGTTCTTTACGAGCATGAAGATATACAAGAAGCTTGTGTGATCGGTGTTCCAGATCCATACCGTGGGGAGACGGTGAAAGCATTTATTGTTCTTAAGGATGGTCGTAGTTTATCTGAAGGCGATATTGAGGAGTTTTGTCGAACACATTTGGCTGCGTATAAAATTCCAAGACTATATGAGTTCCGTGATGAGTTACCTAAGACGATGGTTGGTAAAGTACTTCGTCGTGTTCTTGTGGAGGAAGAGAAAAAGAAAAATTCGGAAGCAGGATAATGAAGTTTTATAGGGAATAAGTAAGAGGTTAAATCAAAGGAAAAAACCTTTGGATTTAACCTCTTTTATCCATTATAAACAAGTTCACTTATTTATAGTAAACGGACATTAAAACGATGACAAGTAAAATAAAGAGAACTAATGTTAAGATGAAGATCATGGTGTACGTTATAGGTGAACTATAACTTTTTCACCACCTTTCTTCAAGATTACTATAGTTTATGTACTGTAAAATCATTTGTACAGTTTATTAGCGGAATTTTCCTAGTATATTAGGAAAATAATTCATTCTGTATTTGACAATAATAAAAAGATAAACTAAAATGAATTTATGAATGAGTAATCATTCATTTTTAGTGAAGTTGAGGAAGTGAGATAATTATGGGAAAAAAACGAGGACAAAAATACGATCAGATTATTGATGCTGCCGTGAGAGTGATTGCAAAGAATGGATATCACAACTCACAGGTTTCAAGAATAGCAAAAGAAGCTGGAGTAGCGGATGGAACCATTTATTTATACTTTAAAAATAAGGAAGATATTTTAATCTCCTTGTTTGAAGAAAAAATGGGAGTTTTCGTAGAAAAAATTAGAGATCATATAGCACATGAAGAATCAATAGAAAAGAAGCTATTGCAGTTAATTGAGATGCATTTAATGCATTTAGAGTCTGATTATGATTTAGCTTTAGTTACACAGTTAGAACTTAGGCAATCGAACTTAGAATTACGAATACGAATTAATGATGTGCTAAAAGGATACTTAGGACTAATTGATTCCATCTTAAAAGAAGGGATTGAAAAAGGTTTCTTTCCTGAAACACTAAATATTCGCTTAGCTAGACAGGTTATTTTTGGGGCAATAGATGAAGTGGTAACGAACTGGGTGATGAAAGACCACCGCTATGAACTAGTACCACTAGCAAAACCGTTAAACAAAATGTTGCTAAATGGGTTAAGACATTAACCCATTTCCCTCCAGTGGGAACTAGACAGGGGCGAGACCCCGCAGAGCTGGAGCCAGGATGGCGAAATTGCGCCGTTGCCCACAGGACGTGGGCTGCTCTTAGGCCAATTGGAGGACGGCTCTCCAGCTCCCCACAGGACAGCGAGTGGGCAGCAGCGAATGGAATACAAACAACAAAGTTAGTTTTCATATTAGTCTGATAACGCGTATTTTCAGGGTAGACCTCGATGCAAGTAAAAATTTGCACCATGGCGGATGGAAAAACTTTATTAGATATATTAGTAACAATAACTGTATATGCAATGAGCGCAAATCCACGAACTCCAGTGGGAAGCAGAGTAGGGGCGAGACACCGTAGCGACGTAGTCGTGAAGGTGGCTCGGCAACTCCCCACAGGAAAGGAGTGGACTGGAGCGAATGGAATAATTTATAACAAAGTTAGCAATACTAGATAAGTTAACCACTAATTGAGAACACGTATTTTCAGGGTAGAAATCCAATATAGAAGAAAGGGGGAAAACATTATGGATAGAAAATATGTTACATGTAGCATGGAGAAGGCAATCGCCATAGTCTCGTTAAATCATCAGCCAGCTAATTCATTAACACAAGAAATGATTAAAGAAATAGGCACCTTATTTGATGAACTAGCCCTAGATGATAACGTAAAAGTAGTAGTTTTGCTAGGAGAAGGTAGATTCTTTGCTGCTGGTGCAGACATAAAGGAGTTTACAAAAGTAACAGAGAGTAAGGTTTTCCAAAACATGTCTCGAACAGGACAGTTGGTGTTTAATAAAATTGAAGCGTTTACAAAGCCTGTTATCTCCGTCATTCATGGAGCAGCGTTAGGCGGTGGACTAGAATTAGCAATGGCAACACATATAAGATTTGTAGCAGAAAACGCAAAGCTTGGGTTACCTGAATTGCAATTAGGGTTAATCCCTGGATTTGGTGGAACCTATCGATTGCAAAAACTAGTTGGATCGAGGGCATTAGAATTGATACTCACATCAAATCCAATATCTGGAGTAGAAGCAGTTGAATTAGGTTTAGCAAATCGGGCATTTCCTGAGGATGTTTTACTAGAAGAGTCAATGAAGGTTGCTAATATTCTCGCAAAGAAAGGCAAAGAATCCGTAGCTAGAACATTAGACTTGTTTTTACAATCAAGAGAGGGTTCTTTAGAGGATATATTGGAAAAAGAAGCAGTAACATTTGGGGAAATGGCAGTAACAGAAAACGCCAAAGAAGGTATTTCTGCATTTATGGAAAAAAGAAAACCGAATTTCAAATAATAATAGTTTCATAATTTAACTGAATTTGGGAGGGAAAATGCATGAATATTTATGTGCTTTTAAAACGAACATTTGATACCGAGGAAAAAATCCAGATTGAAAGTGGAGAAATTGTGGAAGATGGTGCTGAGTTCATTATTAACCCTTATGATGAATATGCCATCGAAGAAGCAATCCAGTTACGAGAGGAACATGGAGGAGAGGTAACGCTGGTAACAGTTGGTGATGAAGAGTCAGAGAAGCAATTACGAACTGGATTGGCAATGGGGGCAGATAAAGCGGTTCTGATAGAGGATGAAGATGTAGAAGATGGGGATGCATACTCAACCCAAGCAATGTTAGCTGCTTTTTTTAAAGACCAAGAAGTGGATGTCATATTAACTGGAAACGTTGCTGTAGATGGAGGTTCCGGGCAAGTTGGACCAAGACTAGCTGAAGCCCTCGGTATTAACCATGTTACATCGATTGTAAAGTTAGAGATAGATGGTGGAGTTGCGACTGTTGAACGTGATGTGGAAGGGGATCAAGAAATTATTGAAGTAAAGTTACCGTTATTAGTAACAGCGCAACAAGGGTTAAATGAACCAAGGTATCCTTCCTTACCAGGAATTATGAAAGCAAAAAAGAAACCTTTGGACACATTGGATTTAGATGATCTTGACCTTGAAGAAGAGGATGTTGAAGGAAAAACAAAAACGGTAGACCGTTATTTACCTCCTGCGAAAGAGGCTGGGAAGATACTTGAAGGTGAACTAGATGATCAAGTGAAGGAGTTAGTATCTTTATTGAAATCGGAAGCAAAAGTCATATAACTGGAGGGGATGATCCATATGGGGAAAAAAATACTTGTTGTTGCAGAAGTACGAGACGGTGAATTTAGGAATGTGAGTTTTGAAGCAGTTGCTGCAGCAAAACAAATTTCATCTGATGGTGAAGTTGTTGGTCTGTTGTTAGGAGAAAAAGTGAATCAATTAGGAGAGGCATTTATTGCTTTTGGTGCAGATAGAGTTATTGCAGTAGAAAATGATAAGTTAGCTCAATATACTCCGGATGGTTATACTCAAGTACTCCAACAAGTTGTGGAGTCAGAAGATCCGGATGGTATTATATTGGGGCACACCTCCATTGGGAAAGATGTTGCTCCAAAACTAGCAGCTCGAATTGGCTCAGGGCTTGTATCTGATGTGGTTTCAGTAGAGGTTGCTGGTGAAGAGGTATTATTCACTCGTCCAATTTATTCAGGAAAAGCTTTCGAGAAAGTTGTTGTTAAGGATGGTTTGATTTTTGCAACTATTCGACCGAACAACATTCCTGCCTTGGAAAAAGATGAAAGTCGAAGTGGCGAAGTGGAGAGTGTTGAAGTAGATGTGAAAGATTTACAAACGATGATTAAAGAAGTTGTGAAAAATACAGCTTCAGGTGTGGACCTTTCTGAAGCATCTGTCATTGTGTCTGGCGGTCGTGGCTTAAAAGGTGCGGAAAACTTTAAAATCCTAGATGAGCTTGCAGAAGTCCTTGGTGGTGCTGTAGGTGCATCCAGGGGAGCGTGTGATGCGGAGTATTGTGATTACGCTCTGCAAATTGGTCAAACAGGAAAGGTTGTTACTCCAGACTTATATATTGCAGTAGGTATTAGTGGTGCTATCCAGCACGTTGCTGGAATGTCCAATTCTAAAGTCATTGTTGCAATTAATAAAGACCCAGAAGCAGAGATATTCCAAATTGCTGATTACGGAATAGTAGGAGACTTATTTGATGTAGTACCTAAATTAACAGAGGAGTTTAAGAAGGTGTTGGTTTAAACTTTTATAAGGGGCACTCTTGGCATGAAGGTTTAGCTTTCATGCTAAGAGTGTTTTTCTATAAAAGATGAGGGAGTATAAAATTATGGACTTTGAAAGGTATCTAGCTCCAGGCGCCATGGCTCGTGTCAAATAACCTGGCCGATTAAAAGTAAAAAGCGCTTTTTATCGTCCAGAACATTTGCATTTAGCCGATAGCGGGCGCCTTGCGCTTTTCTTAAAGTGCACTTTCGAAAACAGCCAGCGGTTCATTTCGTTTGAGATTAAACTACAGTTCGTTTTGGAAAATAAAGCTCTGTTAATTTCCATTTCATCCATCTCTCAAGCATTTTTTTTGCTTTGAAAGGGTATGTTAGTTACTATAGGAATGTGAACGTTAGGAAAAATTGGGTATCTATAAGCAGTTCACTAACTGAATGTTATAAACTGGTGTTATAATCCTGATATAGGAAAAGTTGTTTTTTAATTAAGAGGAGGAATAATAATGGCAATTGTAAACGTAACTGATCAAACTTTCGCAACAGAAACAAGTCAAGGTGTAGTATTAGTTGACTTCTGGGCACCTTGGTGTGGACCTTGTAAAATGATCGCACCTGTTCTAGAAGAACTTGATGGCGAAATGGGAGACAAAGTAAAGATTGCTAAATTAGATGTAGACGACAACCAAGAAACAGCTGGTAAATTTGGAGTTATGAGTATTCCAACATTACTTGTTTTAAAAGACGGTGAAGTTGTTGATCAAGTTGTTGGTTTCCAACCAAAAGAGCAGCTTGCTACACTATTAAATAAGCACGTGTAATAATTGGTATCATTGGCAAAAAGGGTTGAACTTAATAGGTTCAGCCCTTTTTTTATTGTATAATGAAATAATGGGTATTTCTGTCCTATTACCCCAAAAATACTACTATTGTTTTATTATAAATATTTCTAATTTTTCACGTAAGGCACTGGTAACATCGTATCCATTTGAACCAACGCCATACTAAAAGGAGTTCATTACTATGTCTGAGTTAAAAGAAAAACTAGCACTAGTTCCTGCTCAGCCAGGCTGCTATTTAATGAAAAATAAACATGGAACGATTATTTATGTAGGGAAGGCGAAGTTGCTTAGAAATCGTGTTCGTTCCTATTTTACTGGCTCCCATGATAAAAAAACGCAGCGTCTCGTTAGTGAAATACGAGATTTTGAATATATTGTTACCTCTTCCAATATTGAAGCTCTTCTTCTAGAGCAAAATCTAATAAAAAAGCATGAACCTAGGTATAATGTTCTATTAAAAGATGATAAAAGCTATCCGTTTTTAAAAATAACAAAAGAGGAACATCCTAGACTAATTACCACTCGAAAAGTGAAAAAGGATGGGGGAAAATACTTTGGTCCGTACCCCAATGTCCTTGCCGCTAATGAAACAAAAAAACTATTAGATCGTCTTTATCCATTACGAAAATGTCGTACATTACCTGATCGAGTTTGTCTTTATTATCATATAGGACAATGTTTAGCTCCTTGCGAATTTGATGTACCTCAGGAAAAAAATAATGAGCTTGTAAATGAAATAACTCGTTTTTTAAACGGAGGACATAAAGAAATAAAAGAGGAGCTCACGAAAAAAATGTTCCTCGCCTCAGAAGAACTAAAATTCGAAAGAGCGAAAGAATTACGAGATCAAGTGCAGCATATAGAAGCAGTTATGGAGAAACAGAAAATGACCTTAACGGACGAAATGGATCGGGATGTATTTGGTTATTCATATGATAAAGGCTGGATGTGTGTCCAGGTATTTTTCATAAGACAAGGGAAGTTAATTGAAAGAGATGTATCTCTCTTTCCAATATATCAAGAACCAGAAGATGATTTTTACACATATATTGGGCAGTTTTACCTAGATGAGCAGCATCGTAAACCGAAGGAGATCTTTGTTCCTGATGGAATTGATGAACAGATTGTAACTAAGTTTATTAATGTAAAAACATTGAAGCCGAAAAAGGGGAAAAAGAAGGAACTTGTAGAATTAGCATGTAAAAATGCCCAAATAGCACTAAAAGAGAAATTTGACTTAATCGAAAGAGATGAACAAAAAACAATTGTAGCAATTGATAGACTAGGACAAGCGTTAAATATCGATACACCACATCGAATTGAAGCATTCGATAACTCCAATATTCAAGGGATAGATCCTGTTTCAGCAATGATTTCTTTTCTTGATGGAAAACCAGATAAAAAGAGCTATCGGAAATACAAGGTGAAAACCGTAGTTGGTCCAGATGATTATGAATCTATGAGAGAAGTTGTTAGAAGACGTTATACACGTC
Organism: Evansella sp. AB-rgal1; assembly: GCF_041820985.1. NCBI lineage: Bacteria > Bacillati > Bacillota > Bacilli > Caryophanales > Bacillaceae > Evansella > Evansella sp. AB-rgal1. The sequence goes on along the minus strand of NZ_JBGUAU010000017.1, from coordinate 40,616 downwards.
TCTTAAAGGAAGATCTTCCATTACCAGACTTAATTGTTATAGATGGAGGAAAAGGGCAAATATCAGCAGCTCAGAGTGTATTAGAAGATGAGTTAGGGTTGACAATTCCTGTATGTGGATTAGTCAAAGATGACAAGCACCGTACATCCCAGTTAATGATTGGTGACCCACCTGAAATTGTTCCATTAAAAAGAACAAGTCAGGAATTTTATTTGCTTCAACGAATTCAAGATGAAGTTCACCGTTTTGCTATCACATTTCACCGTAATATACGGAAAAAGTCAATGTTCTCAACGGTTTTAGACGATATTGAGGGCATTGGAGAAAAACGAAAAAAGAAACTTTTAAAACACTTCGGCTCGATTAAGCGATTAAAGGACTCTAATTTGGAGGAAATAGTAGCAGTTGGTATCCCTATGTCCTCTGCTAAAGTTCTATTGGAGAAAATAAAAGAAGATAGCTAATAATGGAAATTGTCAAAGTAATTGGTATTTGTTACACTCATATACGAGTTTTGCTTTGTCACATTAAATAACATTGAAAGCAGTAATACCATACTTCGGCTCTTAGGGGTGAAGGTAGAGGAGCGGAAACCTATTAGTATACTACGGGAGAAGGTTGAGCTTTATAGATCGTAGTAAAAAGGAGGTTCCGCCGAAGAAGGATACGGACTCAGACTGTATTTTTCTGGCTATTGTATTGAAGAAATACATGGCTGTCATACAGAGTTACTATTTTCTGTATGGAGGACTATCTCACGGAGCGGCATCAATGATGTGTTTATATTGAAGTCGTTTTCGGCAGTGGGATTACTCCTACTGTCGATTTCTTTTGTTAATGTCGAACCAACTACATTTAAGTCGTTTTCTTATGTGATAGGAGAGAATTTCAGGAAGAATATAATTCTATGAAAAAAAGATGACGACAATTTTTCAAAAATTCCTAATATCCATCATATTTAGGTCTGGTTCGTTAATTAACTCTACTCTTTTATCTCCAGTAAAGGATTTCTTGTTCTAAAAAGTAGAGCTTGGAGTAGAAATCAACTGTATGGGTTTGAATAAAAAGAGGAGGCGTTCATGTTGGCAACGATTGTTCAGAAGTTCGGAGGGACTTCTGTGGGCGACGTATCAAAAATTAAAAAAGCTGCTCAAAAAGTGAAAAAAGAAATGGAAGCTGGTAATAAAGTAGTAACAGTATTATCGGCAATGGGGAAATCAACAGACACATTAGTACAATTAGCAGAAGATATTACAGATAATCCTGATAAGCGTGAAATGGATATGCTTCTAAGTACGGGAGAACAAGTTACCATTTCCCTCATGGTAATGGCATTAAAAGAAATTGGGATTGATGCTGTGTCACTAACAGGGTGGCAGGCTGGTATAAAAACAGAACCAGTTCACCAAAATGCACGAATAACAAGAATTGACACGGAAAGAGTAGAATCATACTTAGACGAAGGGAAAGCAGTCATCGTTGCTGGATTCCAAGGAATGTCTGAGGACGGAGAAATTACGACACTAGGTCGTGGTGGATCGGATACAACAGCAGTGGCCCTTGCCGCGGCTTTAAATGCAAAATCTTGTTCTATATATACAGATGTAACTGGTGTATATACTTGTGACCCACGAGTTGCGAAAAAAGCTCGTCAGCTAGATAGTATTTCCTACGATGAAATGTTGGAATTGGCAAATTTAGGTGCTGGTGTTCTACACCCGAGATCTGTTGAATTTGCGAAAAACTATCAAGTACCTTTAATTGTCCGCTCAAGCATGGTAGATAAAGAAGGAACGGTTGTTGAGGAGGAAGCATCTATGGAACAAAACTTAGCGGTACGAGGTCTTGCATTCGAAGCTGCCGTAACGAAAATAACAATTGAGAGATTGCCAAATAATTTTGATACGTTGTCAAACGTATTTTCTGCATTAGCAGATGATGGCATTGATGTAGACATCATTACACAGCAAGTAACGGGAGAAAATGAAATGAATGTATCATTTTCTATTCATAGTGATCATTTACGTGAATCATTAGATATTCTAAAGCAACATTCAGATCGTATTGGCTATAAGGATATTCGCTATGAGGAAGGTCTTGCGAAGGTATCTATCGTTGGATCAGGAATGGTATCTAATCCAGGTGTTGCTGCTAATATGTTTAATGTTTTATCTCAAGAAGAGGTATTCATTAAAATGGTTAGTACGTCCGAGATTAAAGTATCTGCAGTTATTCCAGAAGATGCAATGGTTCGCTCAGTCGAAGCACTGCATACAGCATTTCAATTAGATGAACGTGTACCTGTGGAAGAGAAGAAAAAAGAAAAAGTACCATCGTAATTACACCATATGCATGAACCTAGCTTGGGGGAATCCTGGGCTAGGTTTTTTTAGAGTGAAAAACGCGATCTAATGGTTATCAAACTTATTATGTGAGGCTGAGTCAATAGTGTTTTCATCGCTGAGAAATCCGAACGAATGATACTTACGTATACTATTCGCTACGGAAATATACTTTGCTTTCCTCTGCTCACCTTTGCCTTTTGATCTCGCCGGATTCTTTGTATATTTCCTCCTCTAAGGTTACACATCGTTCGTCCTCTCAGCTCTACATTTTCGTTTGACTCAGCCTCATTCCAATCACTTCAGTCCACTCCCACCCAAGAGCACCAGTGTGAGATCCGTTCATATTTCTGGGTGTCTTCTATAAAAAATAGCCTCACCAGTCATTTGACCGATGAAGGCGATGTACTTCTTAAATTAATTGAAACTTTACTAAAACAGCCTCGTAAATATAGAGAACTATTCAGTAAAAGCCCTGTCTTTCGTATCCCAGCGTACAATAATTTTACATGTACATGGTTTTTTCTTTTTTAGCTCATACGTTGCCTCTGTTATAAATTCAACTTGTCTTTCCGTCCAGTTTGCGATAAATCCACACTCTAACGAGAAGGGTCTTTCGTGTTCCATTAACGGTGCAACAAGTTCATAATGTCTTTCATTTTTCTTTTCTTTTTCAAGGGTAAGAGTACCCCAATTTGCTTTTTCAAAAAAAGTAGGTAAATCTTCTACTTGTAATTTTCTAGATAAAGATTTGCCTGCCCAGTATAATAGGCTTTCTTCTTCTTCTCCTAATAATTCAGGTAACAATACATGCCGAAGAATATGATTGCTATACGCTGATACGTCTAAATTCAGAGAATCAATTCTTTGAAGCCATTGATCATTTTTGCTCATCTATAATCATCCTTCATGTAATCATCGTTTTTATCCTTTATCATCTTACCACAGTATGATGAGATTATGACGAAAATCGTAAACAGATTTTTAGACAATAATAGTATAAATATCGAACTCGTGATATACTAAAGCCCGTATGTGTGTTAGTCGGAGGTTAGAATAATGAATCTTGGATTAAGTAAATTTTTAAGCCCTTTTCGTGTCATTGTTATTTCCTATGTTATAACAATGTTTGTATTCAGTGTATTACTTTATTTACCCATATCTTCACAGCCAGGGGTTGTAGTTACCTACTCAGAAGCTTTATTTACATCTGTAAGTGCAGTAAGTGTGACGGGATTAACCGTTGTTAATGTTTCTGAAACATACAGCGGGGTGGGCATTCTTTTTTTAGCCTTGGCCATTCAGTTAGGCGGTATAGGTATCATGACTCTCGGTACCTTCGTTTGGATGGCATTTGGTCGGAAAATCGGAATGGCACAACGAATGCTCATAATGGTTGACCAAAATCAAATTGCATTTTCTGGACTTGTTCGTTTATTACGGGGAATACTTGTAGTTGCATTAGGTATTGAACTTATAGGTGCACTTATATTAGGTACATATTTTTTAAATTACTTTGATACAGCTCTTGAGGCATATTATCAAGGTGCTTTTGGAGCGTTGTCCGCATTTACAAATGCAGGTTTTGACGTGACTGGTCAATCATTAATCCCATTTGTAGATGATTATTTTGTTCAGATGGTAAATATTTTACTTATTTTTGCTGGAGCAATTGGTTTCCCAGTTCTAATGGAGTTAAAAGAATATTTCACATCGAAAGACCGTAGTTTTCGCTTCAGTCTATTTACAAAAATAGCTACAACGACTTATTTTATTGTCTTTGCTATTGGGGTAGTAGGTCTCTGGATATTAGAAAAAAATGCGTTCTACGATGGTTTAAGTTGGCATCAACAGTTATTTTTCTCACTATTCAATTCAGCAACCGCCCGAAGCGGTGGATTAGCAACCATGGATGTATCTCAGTTGACATTAGCTAGTTTGTTGTTCATTTCAGCATTAATGATTATTGGAGCAAGTCCATCAAGTGTGGGTGGTGGGATCCGAACTACCACACTTGCAGTGATGTTTTTGACAATACGAAGCTTTGCATTGGGTCGTAGTGATGTAAAAGCGTTTGGTAGAGAAATACATCAGGAGGATCGTCAAAAGGCTTTTATCGTGCTATCTGTATTTGTTGTAGGGTTATTCTTAGCCATTATTCTCGTGAGTGCCTTTGAACATAGTAGTGAATTAGAACTAATGGCGATCATTTTTGAAGTAAGTTCTGCATTCGGAACATGCGGGTTGTCGATGGGAATAACACCAACGTTAACGTTACCTAGTCAAATTACATTAATGGTATTAATGTTTATCGGGCGTGTAGGATTAGTGGCGTTTTTATTCTCCATTCGAGGAAAAGAAAAGAAGACACATTACAAGTTTCCTACTGAACGAATTATTATTGGTTAAAAATGTCATATATTATTCATAATTGAACTACTGTCGTGAAGGGAAAATATATGGTATAATTTACCACTTAAAGAAATATTTCACTATAAGGAATTTCTCATTTAAATACCAATTTGAACCTGTTATAAATTAAATTTTTTATAGCAGGTTTTTACTATTCTGTTGTGATCTAAACCATATATATGTTAGAAAAACACTAGATTTTTTTCGTAATAAATATTGGATTTAATCAGAAAATTAGAAAGATTGTGCCGTAATTAACACTTTTCTGTTAAAATAAATACTGTATCCGCTTTCTTGACGATATCCGTTCAGAAGGGTAAAATCAAGTTGTCACACATAATTCATAATTGCGTGATTTTAATCGTTGACAATGTTAAAATAATATTTATATGTGAAACGAAAAAGGAGGTTAATAAAAACATAGGTTTCTAGCTTTAAAGTTAGTAGAAAATTATATTACAAGGGGAGAGTATGATGTCCACGAATCGTGAATTTCTTTATCGTAAGTTACATTCTCTGTTGGGCGTTGTTCCATTAGGAGCTTTTTTAGTCGTTCACTTCATGATTAACTATCAAGCTGTAAATGGTCCAGATGCGTACAACCAAGCAGCAGGTTTTATGGAAAAATTACCGTTTTTACTAGTGATGGAGTTTGCACTAATCTATCTTCCAATTCTTTTCCATGGTGTTTATGGATTATATATTGCGTTCCAAGCAAAACACAATACGTCTTCATATAGTTATTTTCGGAACTGGATGTTCCGTTTGCAGCGTATTACGGGTGTAATTACAATTATTTTCGTTGCTTGGCATATATGGGATACTCGAATCCAAAAAGCATTAGGAGCGAAAGTTAATTTTGATATGATGGCAAACATTGTAGACAATCCTGTCGTTTTAGTTTTGTATATCATTTCCATCGTAGCAGCTACGTTCCACTTAGCAAATGGACTTTGGTCATTTTTGGTTACATGGGGTATCACAGTATCACCTCGTTCCCAACAAATTGCAACATACGCTACAATGGCAATATTCGTTGTAATGACATATATCGGTATCCGTGCAATTTTAGCGTTCGTCTAGTCAAAGAGAAGGAGTGTTTTGTATGAGCAAAGGTAAAATTATCGTTGTTGGCGGTGGCTTAGCTGGTCTCATGGCGACGATTAAAGCTGCTGAAGCTGGGGTAGCCGTAGAATTATTTTCTGTCGTACCAGTAAAACGATCCCATTCCGTTTGTGCACAAGGTGGAATAAATGGAGCGTTAAATACTATGGGTGAAGGTGACTCCACTTGGGAGCACTTTGACGATTCTGTATATGGTGGGGATTTCCTAGCAAACCAACCACCAGTAAAAGCAATGTGTGATGCAGCTCCTGGTATTATTCATTTAATGGATCGTATGGGAGTTATGTTTAATCGTACTGGAGAAGGCTTATTAGCTCTTCGCCGTTTTGGTGGAACGCAACATCACCGTACTGCATTTGCAGGTGCTACTACAGGTCAACAGTTATTATACGCACTTGATGAGCAAGTCCGTCGTCACGAAGTAGCTGGTTTAGTGACAAAATATGAAGGCTGGGAATTCCTACATGCTGTATTAGACGAAGATAATGTTTGTCGAGGAATCACAGCACAAAATTTAAATACATCGGAAATGAAATCCTTTAAAGCAGATGCTGTTATTTTAGCTACAGGTGGTCCTGGAATCATTTTTGGTAAATCTACCAACTCCATGATTAACACTGGTTATGCTGCAGCTGCAGTGTACGAGCAAGGTGCTTACTATGCAAATGGTGAGTTCATTCAAATTCATCCAACGGCCATTCCAGGAGACGATAAACTTCGCCTTATGAGTGAATCTGCTCGTGGTGAAGGTGGACGTGTTTGGACGTACAAAGATGGAAAGCCTTGGTATTTCTTGGAAGAAAAATATCCAGCTTACGGTAACTTAGTACCTCGTGATATTGCTACACGTGAAATATTCCACGTATGTGTAGACTTAAAGCTAGGTATCAATGGAGAAAACATGGTTTACCTAGATTTATCTCATAAAGATCCAAAAGAGTTAGACATTAAGCTTGGTGGAATTATGGAAATCTATGAAAAATTCATGGGTGACGATCCTAGAAAAGTTCCAATGAAAATTTTTCCAGCAGTTCACTATTCCATGGGTGGATTATGGGTTGATTACAACCAAATGACAAATATTCCTGGACTATTCGCGGCTGGTGAGTGTGACTATTCTCAGCATGGTGCAAACCGATTAGGTGCTAACTCATTACTATCTGCAATCTATGGTGGAATGGTAGCAGGTCCGAAAGCTATTGAATATATTGATGGCCTAGAAAAACATAGTGACGATATTGATGAATCTGTGTTCGAAGCTCAATTAAAAGCGGATGAAGCGAAGTTTGAAGAAATCCTTGCGATGAAGGGTGACGAAAACGCATTTAAACTTCATCAAGAATTAGGACAATGGATGACAGATAACGTAACCGTTGTACGTGATAATAAAAAGCTTTTAGAAACAGATGAGAAACTTCAAGAGTTACTAGAGCGTTATAATCGTATTAACATTGACGATACTGCTAAGTGGAGTAACCAAAGTGCAGCATTCGTTCGTCAATTAGATGCTATGATTAATTTAGCAAGGGTAATTACATTAGGAGCATACAACCGAAATGAAAGCCGTGGGGCTCATTACAAGCCTGAATTCCCAGATCGTAACGATGAGGAATGGTTGAAAACAACGAAGGCTAAATTTAATCCTGTTACAAAAGCGCCAGAATTCGAGTATGAGGAAGTAGATGTATCCCTCATTAAACCTCGTAAGCGTGATTACACTTCTAAGAAGAAGGCGGGTGAAAAAGCATGAGTGGGAAAACCATTACATTAGTAATTACACGTCAAAAGGATATGAGTAGTGCACCATATAAAGAGACTTTTGAAATTCCATATCGTGAAAATATGAACGTTATTTCTGCTTTGATGGAGATTCGCCGTAACCCAGTTAATGCCGATGGAAAAGAAACAACTGCTGTTTCATGGGACTCCAGCTGTCTTGAAGAAGTTTGTGGAGCATGTTCTATGGTTATTAATGGGAAACCACGTCAATCCTGTACGGCACTCATTGATCAACTAGAGCAACCAATTCGTTTAGAGCCAATGAATACATTCCCGGTTACGAGAGATTTAGTTGTAGATAGAAGCCGTATGTTCGACTCGTTAAAACGAGTAAAAGCATGGGTACCTATTGATGGAACGTATGATCTAGGACCTGGACCTAGAATGCCAGAGCCTAAACGTCAATGGGCGTATGAGTTATCAAAATGTATGACATGTGGTGTATGTTTACAAGCGTGTCCAAATGTAAACAGTAAATCAGAGTTTATTGGACCTGCTGCACTTTCACAAGTTCGTCTATTTAATGCTCATCCAACTGGTGGTATGCATAAAACAGAACGTCTACAAACAATTATGGATGGAGACGGAGGACTTACTAACTGTGGTAACTCTCAAAACTGTGTTCAAGCATGTCCAAAGGGAATTCCTTTAACCACTTCCATTGCGTCACTTAACAGAGAAACAACACTACAATCATTTAAAAATTTCTTTGGTAGTGATAATGTTTAATAGAGTCAATGAATGGAAAGAGACATTGTGTCTCTTTTCTTCTCAGAGTGATGTGAATGATTACTCATTCATAATTTGTGGGCGAGGTGATGAACATGGGGATACCATCCTATATTGATAACATGTCAGAATGGAAAGATTCTTTTTCTTATCGTTATCCATTGAGTGTACGTTTTTCTGAAACAGATGCATTTGGTCATATGAACAATACTGTAGCATTTGTTTACTTTGAAACTGGTAGAATTAACTTTTTTAAAGATATTGGTTTATCAAAGGAGTGGTTTTCGTCAGGAGGAAAAATGATTCCTGTTACTGCAGATCTTCAGTGTGATTATATTAGGCAAATTTTCTTTGACCAACAATTGCACGTTTGTGTGAAGGTGGCGCATATCGGGAATTCGTCTGTTGATTTACACTATATGGTTGTAAATGAGAAGGAAGAAGTTTGTTTAACTGGTAGAGGTCGAATGGTACAATTGAGTCGTGAAACTGGAAAACCAGTGAGTTGGTCGGAGAATGCAAGGATATACCTGCAGAGTTAGATTACCTAACAAGAATCAAGGTGCGGTCTACCCTGAAAATACGTGAATTAGCGGTAGTTAAACTTATATCGTATTACAAACTTTGTTGGTTTTATTCCATTCGTTTCAGCCCATTCGCGTTCCTAGGGGAGCTGCCGAGCTTCCTCCCGCCCCCGTCGCTGCGGGGTCTCGACTTGACTATGCTTCCCACTGGAGTATCTGCTTCTGCTCATTCCATGACGAAACGTATTGTATTAACATATTTTATAAGTATTTACATTTTTTCAAAGGTGCAGTTCTTCCCTTGTTTGAATGTCTATCCTCGCTAGTCTTTATGTGGGAAAAAGTCCTAAGACAACTTATTAGCTTCATATTCATATATAGTGGTGTAATGTCACTGGATGGAAGGTCAACACATAACATAAATAATTCCCAATTTTTTTCATCAAAATAATCTTCTATTCAAAATGATTATTGATTGTCCAATTAAATAGATATCGAAGTCTTCCAAACACTATTCAACAAAAATAGGTAAAATTTTTCTAAAAAAAGTTGAAAAAATCCTTTCTTGCCTAGCTAACTCATGTCACAGCATCAATATAAGTGACATAAGATAATGATGACTAAATACTCACCTAAACCATTTTTAGAACTTAGCAACCCATTGCAAGAAAGGGTGAAAATATTGAAAGAACACGAGTTCCGACCTAAGCCATTATTAACGAAACGCGAACGGGAGGTATTTGAACTCCTTGTACAGGATAAGACTACGAAAGAAATTGCAGCACAGCTGTTCATAAGCGAAAAGACTGTTCGTAACCACATTTCCAACACGATGCAAAAGCTTGGAGTAAAGGGGCGCTCTCAAGCCGTGATTGAATTAGTTAGATTAGGGGAGTTAAAGATTTGATGGTCTTTGCTTTCATTAGGTGATGTAACATCATATTTTTTATATTTGAACAATTTTAAATTGTATCAAATGGCAATGTGAATTAGTATTAAGCTGGAGCGAGAGGAAATCTCGCTCCCTTTTTTATTTGAAAAATTTTAAATCATGAAACTTTTTTTTTGCAAGTCACATCTACATAAGTGAAGGGGGAGATGCTGTGGATTTAGTTGATCGACTAAGACTGGGAGAAGAAGAAGCATTAGTTCAAGTAATGGATAATTATGGCGATTTGCTACTTCGAACGGCAATACTCCTTGTGAAAGATTCGTTTTTGGCAGAGGAAATTGTTCAGGATTCATTTGTTATCGCTTTTCAAAAGATTGACCAGTTAAAAGAAAAAGAGAAGTTAAAAAGCTGGTTAATTATCATAGTTGCTAATGGTTGTCGTGGAAAAATGAGAACTTGGAGTTGGAAAAATATCTTTTTGTTTAAAGAAGATAATGAGGAAGAACATCTTGTTGATGAAGCAAATCCTGAAGACGTTGTAATGATCGGGTTTAAAAATCAAAGTATCCATAAAGCAATACACCAGCTTCCATATAAGTATCGAGAAGTAATTACTCTTTTCTACTTTCACGAACTTTCAATAACGGAAACTGCAAATGTAATTAAAGAAAAAGAAAATACAGTAAAAACGAGATTAGCAAGGGGAAGAACACTATTGAAGGAAATCTTACAGAAAGGGGGAGAAAACTTTGATTGATAATAAGCAACAAAAGGAGTTAAAAAGACAACTAGATTCAGAGCTTTCCCACTTCAGTTTTACGAAACAAGGAGGGGTTTTAAGTAAAACTCATCCAAAAACTTGGAGTGAAAAAGTTAACAATTGGTGGAATAAAGAAATTACGATCCCTCTTTTACCTGTAGGAGCAATAACGGTTCTCCTCCTTCTTACAGCAGGAATGATACTGTTTTCCAATGATGGTGGACAGCAGGTTGAACTTATAGAACGGGGCGGTAATATTTATTGGAGTGACATGTATGAAAGAAAGGTTGGGGCTAATGAAAGTTAATATAAAAATTAAGCACCTGATTATGACGGTCATCTCGCTAGTTGTCTTTCTGCTTGTTTTTAATATATATATATACCCAAAGTGGGAAAATTGGCTTATCGATCGAGATGTTGCTAATGGTAATATGAGTGGTGCTAAGGATCGTTTACTAAGTAACTTGGATAGGAATTCAAATAGTAAATATGACTTTATCAGAGATCATATTATAACAACTGCTCCAGAAATGTATGATGTATACATTGGGCCATCTTCTCAAACAGGGTCAGGTTATCCTAAACAAATTCTCACCTTAAAGGAAGCTGTGCCTTATTTACAGGATTATATACAAGAAGCACCAGCAGATGAATATATCGTATGGGCAGCAAAATCGCTTGTATCTTATTTTAAGAGAAATGGTAATCGTGACGAAGGAGATCAAGTTCTTGAAGCTGCAGTAAATAGGTTTACTCAAGACAACTCACAATACCATGAATTATGGTCACTGAGAATAGAAGAATCTGCAGCATGGCATGAATTTGAAGAAGTGGAGGAGCTCATAACAAAATACGAGAGACACATGGATGAAACCTTCATGGATCCAGTTTTACGAATAGCAAAGGTAAAAGGAGAAATGTTAGCAAAACAAGGGAGAAAAGAAGATGCTTTAAATGAACTAGATAAAGGAATAGAGTATTATGATAACTGGTTAGAAGAAATCAAAGAACAGTTTTCCGAGACTGATAATTTTGAAGCAGGGGAAAGTCATTATTATCATGAGCTTAGAGAATATCGTACGTTCTTACTAGCACAATCTGAAAACACGGATCTTGCTACAGTAGAAGGACAATTAGTTAAGTCCAATGGGGAACCGTTGGTTAATGTAGGAGTATTTCTACGGAATGAATCGAAATCCAACCATAGTTTTTACGGAGATGGAAGATATGAAACGGTAACAAGCCATGATGGGAGTTTCAGAATTTCAAATGTATTACCTGGAAGCTATCAAGTTTACTTAGGCCTAATGTTTGATCAAGTAGATGGATACGTTTGGGCTACGGACCCTTATGACATTATTGATATTGAGGGAGAAGAAGTAGTTGAATACCCTATTGAGTTTCAGCCCTTAATTAATATAGTCTCGCCAAGTAATTATGTGGTAATAAAGGATGAGGAAGTTACTTTTACTTGGGAAGAGGTTCCAAATGCCGATTATTATGTGATTCAACTAGGTGTACATTTTGATGGTGGTTCTATCTATTCTTCTCCAAATATTGTTACAAAGGATCAAGAAGTTTCTGTTCCTGTAGAGATATTATATGATCACACGATGGGAATTACTCATAAAGAGAATTGGGATAAAGAGTACTTAGATACAGAAAGCTTACTAGCTTTTCTTAATGTGGAAGGAACTTTCTCTTGGCAGGTGCATGCATTGGATGAGACTGGGAAATTAATTAGTAAAAGTAACGGGTATCGTCTAACAGAGGATACAATGAGCGAGTTGCCTTTTTTCCATTTACAAGAACGAACAATGACAGAGGCGGATCTTGTGCTCCAGGACGGTGACATTGAAAAAGCATATAACATGTACAAAGAAAATATTGAAAATGAGATAGAGCTTATTCATAGCTTACGAATGATAATACGCCTAGATAATACGTTAGATAAGGAGAGTGATGCTTTACCATATCTACTGATGTTGGGAGAAAAGCATCCAACTCCATCCACTTTATCTTCTCTAGTACGGTATTATTTCCGCGAGGGAGGCTGGCAGGAATTTGAAAAGTGGTTTATAAAGTATGAAGAAATAAGTGAAGATGATTCTACCTATATGGATTCGTTATATGCTGTTTTTAAAATGAAACAAGGGGAGTTAGAAGAAGCGTTAGCTATATTTAAGAAAACAATGGATGAATATTCTTCCAACCACTATATTGGTTATATTTTAGCTTTAGAGCTATATTTGGAAGAAGATTGGGGGCGCGTGGAAGAGTTGGCAAGAAATTATCCTGAACGAAGTTTTGGTAATAACCCACCAAATTGGCTTCGTCTTATTCAAAATATATCAGATTTGGAACATGAAATAGTAATGGAAGGATTGTCTAACTATTTTACAGGGGATGAAGAGAAAACAGACGCTTATCTCGAAGAAAAAGATGAGAATGCACTTACAATTTTTATTAGAGCGTTGCAACAAAGTAGATAAAAGCTTGAATGGTTTCATTCCGGAGGAGCCCTTTTTCCAATTATTTATTGGTGAAAAAGTGGAGGATTTTAGTTGACGAAAATTATTAAATCTCTTTATGATGAAAGGATATAGGAATTCGATTAGAGAGGAATACATCATGCAAGGACCTTTTATTATTGAAAAAACGTTAAATAATAATGTAATGATTGCCAAATCTTCCTCAGGAGCAGAAGTTATTTTCATTGGAAAAGGGATTAGTTTCGGGAAAAAACAAGGTGAAGTACTTGAAAAGCAGACGTATGATAAAATATTCCGTCTCGTCGATGAACAAGAGCAAGAAAAATATAAGAAATTACTTTCTAAAGGGGAAGAAGACCTCTTATTAACGATACATGAAGCAATAGAAGTTATTCATAACCGCATTGGAGTTCAACTTCATGAAAAAATACATTATGCTTTGGCACAGCATCTTGTTTTAGCTATGGAAAGGAATGACAATGATACAGATGTCCACAATCCTTTTTTAATGGAAACGAAATGGTTGTATCATCAAACATTTCAAATAGCAGAAGAAGTTGTTCGATTTTTGTATGATAAAACAGGGAAAATGTTATCAGAAGCAGAGGCTGGTTTTATCACGTTGCATATTCAGGGAGCAATTACAGAGGAAGTTACTAGTGAAATGAAAAAGGATCCTTCTGAATTAATTTTCAACTTTACTTCCTATGTGGAGGATAAGCTGAACATTTCATTGAATAAGGAAAGTCTTCATTTTAAAAGATTTGTTCAGCACTTAAAGGAATTATTTGAACGAAGTATGACAGATGAATTTCCTCTAGAAGAAAAAGTGTTACAATTGTTGAAATCTGAAAATCCTTTATGTTATAATATTGCTCGAAACATAGTTCGAATGGTGGAAAAAACAGTTCAACACTCCGTGTCAGATGTGGAAATTGTTTATATCACAATTCACTTACAACGATTAATTGAAGACACTAATAACCATCACCTAAACGTGTAACTGATACGATCAGGCATGAGTAAAAGGTGTGTATGAGGAATAGTACATGATTCATGTACTAATAAAAGGGCTATTCCCCTTTATCTCATATGCAACGATACTCATGCCTTTTTTATTATCCTTATTTCTTCAAAAATTGTTATTTTTAAGCGTGAAGAAGTAATAAAATGGGTAATAATAAAAAGAATGTACATGTTTTGTACGATGGGGAATTGTCCTCCAATCATTCGCAACTATTATAAAATTATATTTAGGGAGTGTTTTAACATGGCAGAGAAAAATTATAAAATTACAGCAGACACGGGAATTCACGCGCGCCCAGCTACACAACTTGTGAACAAAGCAGGTCAATTTGAGTCTGAAATTACACTTGAATACAAAGGTAAATCCGTCAATCTTAAGTCTATCATGGGTGTAATGTCTTTAGGAGTTGCACAAGGTGCAGAAGTTACGATCAAAGCAGAAGGTCCGGATGCAGATCAAGCTATGGCTGGAATTGATGAAGTTATGAAAGCAGGATTAAGCGAGTAATGTCACAGCAATTGACAGGTATTGGAGCATCAGCAGGTATTGCCATCGCGAAAGCCTTTCGCTTAGAGAATCCGGATTTATCAGTAGAAAGACAACCAATTACCGATGTAGATGCTGAGCTTTCTAATTTTAATGCCGCTTTAGAAACTTCCAAAAAAGAACTGGAAGTAATCAGAGCGAAAACAAAGCAAGACTTAGGAGAAGAGCATGCTGAAATTTTTTCAGCTCACTTATTAGTATTAAGCGACCCAGAATTAGTGGATACAATTCGTAATAAGGTGAAAGACGAAAACGTGAACGCTGCATTTTCTCTTAAAGAAGTTGCTCAACAATTCATCACAATTTTTGAATCAATGGATAATGAATATATGAAGGAACGTGCAGCAGACATTCGTGACGTATCTCAACGTGTTCTAGCTCATGTTCTTGGAAAAAGCATTGTTAGTTTAGCGGAGATAAATGAAGAAGTAGTGTTACTTGCAGAGGACTTAACTCCTTCTGATACCGCTCAGTTAAACAAACAATTTGTAAAAGGTTTTGTAACGGATATTGGAGGGCGTACTTCTCACTCCGCGATTATGGCAAGATCCATGGAAATTCCTGCTGTTGTTGGAACAAAATCCATAACAGAGCAAGGAGAAAATGGGGTAACGGTAATCGTAGATGGTTTGGAAGGTACTGTTATTCTAAATCCAAGTGAAGGCGAACTTGCATTCTACCGCCAAAAGCAAGCTGATTATGAAGAACAAAAGAAAGAATGGGCGAAGCTTGTTAATGAGCAAACAAAAACACAGGACGGTCACCATGTTGAATTAGCAGCGAATATTGGTACACCAAATGATTTAGTAGGTGTAAAAAATAACGGTGCTGAAGGTATTGGGTTATACCGTACTGAGTTTTTATACATGGATCGAACGAAGCTTCCTACAGAAGAAGAGCAATTTGATGCTTATAAAAAAGTAGTAGAAGAAATGAACGGCAAACCCGTTGTTATACGAACACTTGATATTGGTGGAGATAAAGAGCTTCCTTATTTAGATTTACCAAAAGAAATGAATCCGTTCTTAGGTTTCCGAGCAATTCGTTTATGTCTTGAAAAAACAGATATCTTCCGTACGCAGCTAAGAGCATTGCTCCGTGCTAGTGCATTTGGTAACTTAAAAATCATGTTCCCAATGATCGCTACACTTCAAGAATACCGTGAAGCGAAAGCGATCCTAGAAGAGGAAAGACAATCGCTTGTTAATGCAGGTACAGAAGTAAGTAACGACATAGAAATTGGTATCATGGTTGAAATTCCATCTACTGCAGTTATGGCACGTCAATTTGCCAAAGAAGTAGACTTCTTCAGTATTGGAACAAATGATTTAATTCAGTACACAATGGCAGCAGATAGAATGAATGAGAAAGTTTCTTATTTGTACCAGCCATACAACCCTGCAATTTTAACTTTAGTTAAGATGGTAATTGATGCTTCTCATGCAGAAGGTAAATGGACGGGAATGTGTGGAGAAATGGCCGGAGATAATATTGCTATCCCATTATTACTTGGCCTTGGTTTAGATGAATTTAGTATGAGTGCAACATCTATTTTACCTGCACGTAGTCAACTTGCATCCCTATCAAAGGAAGCAGCAAAATCATTAGCGGAACAAGCGCTAACAATGAACACTGCAGACGAAGTGAAGGATTTAGTAGAATCATTTTTAGCAACTACGAAATAAATGTAAATAACATGGCTACCTAGAATATTTTAGGTGGCTTTTTTTTAAGTTGTTTAATTTAAAGTGGCGTTGGTATATGGCTAAAATGGAAAAAAACGTGGTTTTGGTTTTTCAGAGAAAAGTTCAAGTAATACCCAGAAAACTGATGTACTATATATGATTTTTATGTGGAAAACAATAGAAGTACTTGCTATTCTATTAAAAAACTAAGAAAATGAAAGTATCAATGTTTTATTGTGTTATAGGGAGGGATTTAAATGGCAGATCAAAAAGAAACTGTAAAAATGGAACAAGTAGCCCACATTGAAAAATCATTGCGTATGATTGCCGATATCGTAAAACAAAAAGGGAGAGAAATTTTAAATGAATTTCCTATTACCCCTCCGCAATTTATTGCGCTACAATGGCTTCATGAATTTGGTGATATGACAATTGGTGAATTATCATCAAAAATGTATTTAGCTTGTAGCACAACAACAGACTTAGTAGACCGTATGGAGAAAAATGAACTCGTAGAACGAGTAAAAGATACGAACGATCGTCGTGTGGTACGCATACATTTATTGGGGAAGGGTGCTACGATTATTCGAGAAGTTATTCATCAACGACAAGCATATTTACAGGGCATACTTGAAAATTTTTCACAGGAAGATGTGGATTTCTTAGAAAAGAGTTTATCCGTATTAAATAATGAAATGAAACGCGATTCAAAATCCTGGAAATCGTTTTAAAAATATGTCTTGTAGTAGCTCCTCTTTTTTCGTATCCTGTATAAGTTATATGAATTTAATTTGAAAAAAGAAAGAGGCATAATACAATGTCATTGAAAAAACCAATTGGTGTGATTGATTCAGGAGTTGGTGGTCTCACCGTTGTTTCTGAATTAATTCGACAACTACCAAAAGAAGAAATCATCTATATTGGTGATACTGCCCGTTGCCCATATGGTCCTAGACCAGAAGAGGAAGTTCGCAGGTACACTTGGGAGATGATAGATTACTTACTTTTACACGAAATTAAAATGCTTGTTATTGCATGCAATACAGCCACCGCAGTTGTTTTGGAAGAAGCAAAACAACGGCTGAGTATTCCTGTTGTAGGAGTTATCCATCCAGGTGCATTGGCGGCATTAAAAGCAACCAAGAACGATCATATAGGCGTTATTGGAACAGAAGGGACCATTAAAAGTGGTGCGTATTATCGCGAGTTAACGAATATTAATGATCGTGTAAAGGTAGAAAGTCTAGCATGTCCTGATTTTGTTCCTATTGTTGAAAGTGGAGTCTTCTCGGGTGATATTGTCCGAAGAACAGTTTCAGAAGGGTTAAAACCAATCTTATCAACGAAAATTGATAGTTTGATTTTAGGTTGTACTCACTACCCTTTGTTAGCACCATTGATTCAAGAGATTGCAGGTGAGGACGTAGAGATAATATGTTCAGGCGATGAGACAGCAAGAGAGGTTAGTGCTCTCTTATATCATCAAGACTTACTATATATAGGCGAACGGACTCCTTCTCACTTATTTTATTCAACAGGTTCCAGTAATACATTTGAGCAAATCGCAAAACAATGGTTAGGAACAGACAGTGTTGATGTAAAGAAAATTGAATTAGTAACGATCAGTTAAGTAATGACAGCCTCTGTTTATGAGGCTTTTTTTTGTTCTGGGAAAAATTAGTTTCTTATTTTATGGCTATGATTTTTTATTCACTGTTAATTTAGATTCCTAAAATAACACCATTGTTTTTGAAAAAAAAGAGTATGACGTTATGCGATCTTTTAGTTTATTTGACAAAACCGAGATGAAGAAGCGTCCGTTTGTCAATCAAGCGTGTTTTATTTGACAAAACCGAGATGAAGAAGCGTCCGTTTGTCAATCAAGCGTGTTTTATTTGACAAAACCGAGGTGAAGAAGCGCTCGTTTGTCAATCAAGCGTGTTTTATTTGACAAAACCGAGATGAAGAAGCGCTCGTTTGTCAATCAAGCGTGCTTTATTTGACAAAACCGAGATGGAGAAGCGCTCGTTTGTCAATCAAGCGTGCTTTATTTGACAAAACCGAGATGAAGAAGCGTCCGTTTGTCAATCAAGCGTGTTTTATTTGACAAAACCGAGGTGAAGAAGCGCTCGTTTGTCAATCAAGCGTGCTTTATTTGACAAAACCGAGATGAAGAAGCGTCCGTTTGTCAATCAAGCGTGTTTTATTTGACAAAACCGAGATGAAGAAGCGCTCGTTTGTCAATCAAGCGTGTTTTATTTGACAAAACCGAGATGAAGAAGCGCTCGTTTGTCAATCAAGCGTGCTTTATTTGACAAAACCGAGATGAAGAAGCGCTCGTTTGTCAATCAAGCGTGCTTTATTTGACAAAACCGAGGTGAAGAAGCGCTCGTTTGTCAATCAAGCGTGCTTTATTTGACAAAACCGAGATGAAGAAGCGCTCGTTTGTCAATCAAGCGTGCTTTATTTGACAAAACCGAGATGAAGAAGCGCTCGTTTGTCAATCAAGCGTGTTTTATTTGACAAAACCGAGATAAACCAGCTCCAAATTGTCAAACTATGCCCTTCATATCGAATGAGTGGAAGCTTGCGAGACTCCTTGAACAACACATTTTCTCACTCATGAAGAGTAACCCCGGCCTACGTATCACATTCTTCACTTTTTTCCCAATCCTTCCAATCATTCCTCACAACAACCTAATATTCAGAAAACAAGAACTAAGCTATAAATTATAAAAAAATATAATTTTTCAAAAGGCTTGTTTATTTCTTGGTCTAAATTAGAGAATAGCTCGTATATATGATAGTACAAACTGTCAAGGAGGTAATGTAATGCGACGTCTAAAAACAAAATTAGGGTGGGGTCTTGCAATTGCTACAGCAATAACCCTTACAGCATGCGGCTCAGATCCAGTAGATGAAAATGTGTTGGAAGACATAGATCCACCACAACAAATAGAATTCGTTGATGCGGATGGTGAGCTTGTTGTAGAAGTTGATGGAGAAATGATAGGAGATCCAATGACGGATCTTGATGGAGATGGCACTGCAGATGAAGGGGAAGACATGGAAGAAAAAGGTGGTCCTGTCGAGGAAACGGTAATGCGTGAGCTGTACCTAATGGATAGAAATGGTTACGTTGCACCACAAACAATAAATATTCCAAGTGGTGAAAATGAAGTTGAAAAAACAATTGAATACTTAGTAAAAGGTGGGCCAGTAACAGATGTTTTACCGAATGGTTTCCAAGCTACTCTTCCATCTGGAACGGAGTTATTAGGTGTAGAAGTTGCAGCTGGAGTGGTAACACTCGATTTTTCAGAGCAATTTGAAGATTATCATCCGGAACAAGAATTACAGATACTACAATCATTAACGTGGACTGTAACACAATTAGATGATGTTGATAGAGTAAAACTAAAGGTAAATGGGGAAGCATTAGACGTTATGCCGCAAAATGGTACTCCAATTGCTAATGGTTATACTCGATCTCACGGTATTAACCTAGAGATGAGCGACTTTGCAGATCTATCTAACACGAAGTCTGTTATTGTATATTTCCTAAATGAAGTAGATAATCAAACATATTATGTTCCCGTTACCCGACGTGTTCCACAACAAGATGATGTATATCAAGCAGTCGTAGGAGAATTACTCAAGGGGCCGAATATGATGAGTCCTTTATTATCGGATTTTGATAGACATGTAGAATTATTGGATCAACCTGTATTGAGCAATGGCACTCTAACATTAAATTTCAGTGAACAACTGTTAAACAAAATGGAAGGGGAAGCTGTTTCTAATGATGTTATAAACATGTTGGTTTTATCCTTAACAGAACAACAAGAGGTCCAAAGTGTTTCTCTACAAGTAGATTCAAACGATAGTATTTTAGTAACAACAGGAGAAACGTTGACAGAACCTGTTGCTAGGCCAAATACGGTTAATACTGGTGAATACTAATTTTTTGTTGACATTTGAAATTCAATTCATAAAGAATTATCATTAAGAGGTTAGCGGAAACGCTGCCTCTTTTTGTCTGCAATAAAGGAACAATACTGTTATCTTCTTTACTAACGTAAAATATGACTGTAGTTCGTGATAAAAAAGAGATGCGTAAGGAAAAACATGTATATTTCAAAGAAACGACCTAGAAGATAAGTCTAAGGAGCGATTATATGAGACATGATGGAAGAGCAACAAATGAATTAAGAAAAGTTGAAATGATCACTGATTACATAAAGCACCCAGAAGGATCCGTTCTTATATCATTTGGTGATACAAAAGTAATTTGTACTGCGAGTGTGGAAGATCGTGTTCCACCCTTTATGAGAGGTCAAGGAAAGGGCTGGGTTACAGCGGAGTATTCTATGCTTCCAAGAGCTACAGAACAAAGAAATATTCGGGAATCATCAAAAGGGAAATTATCTGGTAGAACGATGGAAATTCAACGTCTTATTGGTCGTGCTTTGCGCTCTGTCGTTGATTTGAAGGCGCTTGGCGAAAAAACAGTCTGGATAGACTGCGATGTTATTCAAGCGGATGGAGGTACAAGAACGGCTTCTGTAACGGGGGCTTTTGTTGCAATGGCAATGGCTCTAAACAAGCTTGTAGAAACAAAAGCGATCTCTAAATATCCTATCAAGAACAATTTAGCAGCTATTTCCGTTGGGGTTGATGAAAAAGAAGGAGCAATACTTGATCTAAATTACGTAGAAGATTCCAAAGCCAATGTAGACATGAATGTCATTATGACTAGTGATGGAGAGTATGTTGAATTACAAGGCACAGGTGAAGAATCTACATTTTCTAGATCACAATTAAACGAGATGTTAGATTTAGCGGAAAAAGGAATCAAAGAGCTATTTGTTTTGCAACAAGAAGCAATTGGACCTGTTTCAGAAAAATTATCCAAGCAAAAATTGCAATCAAAAACTGAGGATCAATTATGATAAGCGAATTATTTATTGCAACGAAAAATAAGGGAAAAGTAGCAGAGTTTGAGACTTTTTTTGCTGAGATGAAAATTGAAGTAAAATCCTTGCTTGATTTAAACGAAGAAATAGATGTAGTAGAAGACGGACTCACATTTGAAGAAAATGCAATGAAAAAAGCGGAAGAAATTGGAAAGAAGATTGGGTTTCCAGTACTTGCAGATGATTCTGGGCTAGAGGTTGATGCACTAGATGGAGCGCCAGGGATTTATTCTGCTAGATATGCTGGAGAAGGAAAAAATGATGAGGAAAACATGAATAAATTGCTTGAAGAATTATCTGGTGTGGAAAAAGATCAACGAACAGCACGATTTGTTTGTGTATTAGCAATTTATATCCCTGGAAAACCTACGAAAACAATTCGTGGTACTTGTGAAGGTATAATAGCTAAGGAACAAAAAGGTGAATATGGATTTGGATATGATCCTGTTTTTTATTTGCCAGAGCACGGGAAAATGATGGCTGAATTGGAAAAAACAGAAAAAAACACCATAAGTCATCGAGCTAACGCCCTAATAAAATTAAAAGAACAATGGGCGAACTGGTTTTGAACATATAATTTTGATTGGAGAGGTATTTGTTGAAGGCTTTAATTATGAGTGATAGTCACGGATGGACACAAGAAGTTTTAGAAATAATTCAAAGACATGAACATGAGATCGATGCAATTTTTCATTGTGGTGATTCTGAACTTAATTCTGATTCACCAGAATTGAAAAGTATGAATACCGTTAGTGGGAACTGTGATTTTGGGTCTGATTTTCCTAATGAGATTACAGAAGATATAAAAGGTTATCGTTTTTTTGTTGCTCATGGTCATCTTTTAAATGTAAAGATGACGGAGATGAACTTGCTTTATAAAGGAAAAGAAGTAGGAGCACAAATTGTTTGTTTTGGTCACACACATATTCCTGTCGTGCTCAAAGAGGATGGGATAATTATCCTTAATCCAGGAAGTATACGACTTCCTAGACAATGGAATGTTGGTACATATGCTATTGTAGAAGCGGAAGATGAACAAATATCAGTAACTTTTTATTCTGTAGATGGAACGGAACAAAAAGAATTAAGTAAAAAGTTTTTATAAACTGTTGACATTTTCTTTAGGATTGTATATATTAATTATTGTCGCTGTTAATTATACAGTCCAATGCGGGTGTAGTTTAGTGGTAAAACCTCAGCCTTCCAAGCTGATGTCGTGAGTTCGATTCTCATCACCCGCTCCAATAATTTTCTAGTAAGTCAGTTACGAGCAACACATTCATGAAAATGCTAAGCGTTGTTTCCTATTATACTATGTCCCAGTAGCTCAGCTGGATAGAGCATGGCACTTCTAATGCCAGGGTCGGGAGTTCGAATCTCTCCTGGGACGCCATACATACAATAAGCGTTTATTACGAATGAAATTCGTAGTGAGCGTTTTTTTTATTTTTTTTCGAAAGCCGGAAGTACTATTTAGTGCTTAAGGTAAAACAAGTAGGCAATGGCTAATGAAAAATATGGAATACAATTCAATAAATTAGCATTACTAGATAGTCTGATACATGTATTTTCAGGGTAGCCCTATACAAGTAAGTGAAAAAACAAAAATTAAAATGTACCTCCTTCTACATATTCCTGTATGATCGAAGCCATATTAAACAGAGAGTACTTCATCTTTATGATGGTACGCTAAGTAAATGTGTTAAGGAGGTCATGAATATGAATCATGAAAGAAATGAGCAGAATAAAGCCATTCAAAAAGGTCAAAATTCAAAAAAACGTATGGAAAAAGAGAAAGCTTCTGGTTATGGAGATAAAAAGCTTGAGGGGCCAAACAGACCATCAGAGTAATAACTTCACCTATTTTTAATAAGTGAAACAATACTTAAATAGCTGTAGCGAATGGAGAGCGCATGATGATTGTTCATGCGTTTTTTCATATCTCTATTCAAAAATAATTAAATTCACAACATGGAGAGTTGTTTAAAGCATCTATTTCTACTAGAAAAATTACACAAGGAAAAATGAAATATATTTGTTTTTCGTTTGGGGTATTGGTAAACTGAATGGAAGAATAAATGTTACTGAAAGGTGGGGTGAGTACGTGGGGAATAAGTCAAATGGGAATGACGACAATAATGTGATCCTCTTTCCTGGCTTAGTATCAAAACTTATTGAGAAAGGCATGTCTTCTTTAAAAGAAAAGAAATTTTATGATGCTCTTCAATATTTTCAGGAATCTACGGAACTAGAGCCCACCCACCCTCAGGCTCGGTACGGACTTGTTATTACTAACATAGAATTAAATCGTTTAACAGAAGCGAAGAAACATTGTGAGTCAATGCTTAGAGAAGGAATTGGTCAGTATTATGAAGTTCTACAAGTATATGTTTCTATATTAATCCAACTCGGAGACTATCAAGAGGTGGAAGTATTATTAGAAACAGTTATTTCTGAAGAAAAACTGCCAGCTAAAATGGCAGAGTCATTTTACCAACTACTGAATTTTTCAAGGCAAATGACAAAGCCTTCTGTAGAGAATGAAGAAGAGCCGAATTTTGAGGAAACATTGGAAGAGGTTGGAAAGAAGGAAGAATGGTTACACTTATTAGAGCAAGGTGAATTAGATCAACAATGGGGAGCAATCCAAAAGCTTAGCCAAATAAATAGTAAAGATGTGGAAAAAGCTTATAAATCATTTTTACTAGGAGATGGAAATCCGGTACTGAAAAGCTACATACTTCAAATGCTAAAAGAGTTAAACATAAAAGGTACTATCGAAGTACATAAGTTTGGTGAGACTTTCACTGTTGATGTAGATTCATTAGAAGATGTTTTTCATGAGCAATTTGGTACGAATGTAATAAAGAAATTAGATGAAGAATTAGGGCAAGATAGTCCATCTTTGTTTGAAATGGTTCAACAAGTATGGTGGCATTTCTTGTTTGCACTTTATCCAAAGGCTCCTAAACCTACAAATGAATCTATTTGGGCCGCATCCTTACATATGTTAGGTACTATATTAATGAATGATCCACAGGAGGTGCATGAAATAGCAGAAAGGTATTTAGTAAGTGAAGAAGAAGTTACCAAAGCAGTGCAACAAATGAAAGAAATAGAGTCACACCTTTTCATGAATAGTAGTGAAAATACATAATAGTAGAAATCGTTGAAAAGCCACTAGCTTGTGTTATAATATAAGGGTTGCAAAAAATGATTCGATAAAAAAGTATTCTTTTTTTGATTTTGGAGGGAAAGTATAATATGACTGTTAAATGGGAAAAATTAGAAGGTAACTCAGGCGTTCTTACTGTGGAAGTAAGCAGCGAACGCGTGGATACAGCTCTAGATGAAGCTTTTAAGAAAGTAGTTAAAAAGGTAAATGTACCAGGATTCCGTAAAGGAAAAATTCCACGTAAAATGTTCGAACAACGTTTTGGAGTGGAATCACTTTATCAAGATGCATTAGATATTCTTCTTCCACAAGCTTATTCTGAAGCTATTGAAGAGTCTGGAATTGAGCCAGTTGACCGTCCTGATATTGACATTGATACAATGGAACAGGGTCAAAATCTTGTTTTTAAAGCAACTGTTACAGTAAAACCAGAAGTAAAGCTTGGTGATTATAAAGGTTTAGAAGTAGAATCACAAGACGTTACTGTTACTGATGAAGATGTAGATGCTGAAATTAAGCAACTTCAAGAAAGACACGCTGATTTAGTAGCTATTGAAGATGGAGAAGTAGCAAACGGTGATACTGTTGTTATGGATTTTGAAGGTTTTGTAGATGGGGAAGCTTTTGAAGGTGGAAAAGCGGAAAACTATTCCCTTGAAATTGGTTCTGGTCAATTCATTCCTGGATTTGAAGAGCAGCTTGTAGGAACAAAAACTGGGGAAGATGTAGAAGTTAACGTGGAATTCCCAGCAGAGTATCATTCGGAAGAATTAGCAGGTAAGCCTGCATTATTCAAGGTGAAAATTCATGATATTAAGCGAAAAGAGCTTCCTGAGCTTGATGATGAATTTGCAAAGGATACAGATGAAGAGGTTGAAACGTTAGACGAATTAAAAGGGAAAATTCGTGAAAAACTAGAAACTTCTAAAAATCAACAAGCAGAAAACGAAAAACGTGACACATTAGTAGAAAAAGCTTCAGAAAATGCAGAAATTGATGTTCCTGAAGCAATGGTTACAACGGAAACGGACCGTATGTTACAAGAGTTTGGTCAACGTTTACAATCTCAAGGTATGTCTTTAGACATGTATTACCAATTTTCGCAAACAGACGAAGAAGGAATGAAAGCACAATTCCATGATGATGCTGAAAAACGTGTACGTATGAATTTAACGTTAGAAGCTATTGGTAATGCAGAAAACTTGGAAGTATCAGAAGAAGATGTTGATAAAGAAATCAATCTTATGGCTGAAACATACCAACGTACTGCAGAAGAAATTAAACAAATCCTTGCTATGCAAGGTGGAGTAGATACATTAAAGAACGACTTAAAAGTTCGTAAAGCGATTGATTTCTTAGTAGAGAACAGCAAAGTAGCTGAGTAATCTTTCAATAAAAAAAGAATTGGGGCAAGGCATGAATATTTCATGCCTTGCTTCTATACATAATGGTCTAAATTGAATTATTTGTAGAAAAAAGTGTTATACATACTATTCACGTCACTTTTTGCGCAATGATCATCTTGAATGGAGAACTTGTACCATTTATATGCCTGAATTCGCCTTATTATGATTGTAAAAAAGGTTATAAGATAAGCCTTATTTTTATACGATTAAGTAACTATTCCATTTTGTGAAGAAATGCAAATTATTTGACAGAGCTTCCCTTGTGATATATTCTTGTGGAAATATATTAATCGTAAAAACAAGGTTTTCTATTCAGAGATTATTTAAACCTATGGTACAATCCAATTAAAGGTAGACGTTTTCTGCTTACTTGTTTTTGTATTCTTTTGAAACCATTGTACAGTTGAAGTGATTAAAAAAACGTTCAGCAAGGTACAATGTAAATAGGTTATATCTAGTTGGGATAAGAAAGGTAATTATCTTGATAAAGAGTTCCGTTCTTAATTTTACTGTAAGGGGTGAACGTAATGTTTAAATTTAATGAAGAAAAAGGGCAACTTAAATGTTCCTTTTGTGGAAAAACACAGGATCAAGTAAGAAAACTTGTTGCTGGTCCTGGTGTTTATATATGTGATGAGTGTATTGAGCTGTGCACTGAAATTGTAGAAGAAGAATTAGGTAGCGAAGAAGAAGTGGAGATGGAAGACATTCCAAAACCACAAGAGATTCGTGAAATCTTAAATGATTATGTTATTGGTCAAGATCAAGCGAAGAAGACGCTGTCTGTTGCCGTATATAATCATTACAAACGTGTAAATTCCACTCAAAAAAATGATGAAGTAGAATTAGCAAAAAGTAATATTTGCTTAATAGGTCCAACAGGTAGTGGTAAAACATTGTTAGCACAAACATTAGCTAGAATCTTAAATGTGCCGTTTGCAATTGCTGATGCTACTTCATTAACGGAAGCAGGTTATGTTGGGGAAGATGTTGAAAATATCTTACTAAAACTAATCCAAGCTGCCGATTACGATGTAGAAAAAGCAGAACGTGGAATCATTTATATTGATGAAATTGATAAAGTTGCTAGAAAGTCTGAAAATCCATCCATCACTCGTGACGTATCCGGTGAAGGTGTTCAGCAAGCTTTATTGAAAATTCTTGAAGGAACGACAGCTAGTGTTCCTCCACAAGGTGGACGTAAACATCCACATCAAGAATTCATCCAAATTGATACAACAAATGTACTATTCATCGTTGGTGGTGCCTTTGATGGTATTGAACAGATTATTAAACGACGTCTTGGTAAGAAAGTAATTGGTTTTGGATCTGAAACATCTGCTGAAGATCTAAAAGAAGGTCAATACTTAGCTAAGATTCTTCCAGAAGATTTATTAAGATATGGTTTAATTCCTGAGTTTATTGGGCGTTTACCAGTTATTTCGAGCTTAATGCCTTTAGATGAAGCAGCTTTAGTAGAAATTTTAACGAAACCGAAAAATGCTCTTGTTAAACAATATCAAAAGCTTCTTGAATTAGATGATGTAGAACTTGAATTTACTGATGATGCTTTGCGTGAAGTTGCAAAGCAAGCGATTGAACGAAAAACGGGTGCACGTGGACTACGATCAATCATTGAAGGAATCATGCTCGATGTTATGTATGAACTGCCATCGAGAGAAGATATTGCTAAATGCTTAATTACAGATGAAGCTGTTCGTGACAAAAAGCGGCCAATTCTTGAATCTCAAGACGGAGAAATCATCAAAGAGCCAAAAGAAAGCGCGTAATAGATAATTTGTTGAACCACTGACCTTGTGTTAGTGGTTTTTTATTTAGCAAACAATTTTTTGACCTTGTTGTTTTCCGTAAGGAGCTGGAAAATGAGTTGCAACGGAAAATAAAGCGCTGTTGTTTTCCGAAAGGAGCTGGAGATGAGGTGGAATGAAAATAAACCGTACAAACCTCACCCTAGGGCATAATAAGAACCTCATTAATGGAAAAAAACGACATCCGAGATTAACAATTATTCCCTACTTTCATTTTTACAAATGATCTTGGATATTCAGGAAATACTAATCAGCACAACGAAAATTTAGTCAGGAGGGTAATTAATGAGTTTGACCGGAATGGCTTTCTTTATCCAGCTCTTTTTTGGTATTGTGATCGGTCTTTACTTTTGGAATCTGTTGAGAAATCAGCGCACACAAAAAGTTTCTATTGATAAAGAATCGAAAAAGGAATTGGAGCAACTGCGTAAACTACGCTCTATTACTTTGAGCGAACCATTATCAGAAAAAATTAGACCTCAATCCTTTGATGATATTGTTGGTCAAAAAGATGGAATTAGAGCACTACAAGCAGCAATCTGTGGGCCAAATCCTCAGCATGTTATCATCTATGGCCCCCCAGGAGTTGGAAAAACTGCTGCTGCAAGGCTAGTTTTAAATGAAGCAAAGGTAAACCCCAATTCACCATTTAAGCATACATCTGTATTTGTGGAATTAGATGGAGCTACTGCAAGATTTGATGAACGAGGAATTGCTGATCCTTTAATAGGGTCTGTACATGATCCTATATATCAAGGTGCAGGAGCGATGGGGCAAGCTGGAATTCCTCAGCCGAAAAAAGGTGCTGTTTCTAAAGCACATGGTGGTATTTTATTTATTGATGAGATTGGGGAACTTCACTCCATACAAATCAATAAACTACTTAAAGTGTTAGAGGATAGAAAGGTTTTCTTAGAAAGTGCCTATTACAGTGAGGAAAACGAACAGATTCCTCCACATATCCATGATATTTTTAAAAATGGAATGCCTGCAGATTTTCGCTTAATAAGTGCAACAACGAGGTCACCAGAAGAAATCCCACCAGCGATACGATCTCGGTGTATGGAAGTGTATTTCCGACCATTAACACCATTAGAGATTATTACTGTTGCGAAAAAAGCAGTGGATCGTATTGGAGTAAAAGCAGATGACAATGTTTATGAGCTAACTTCACAATATGCGTCAAATGGGCGTGAAGCAGTTAATATTATCCAAATTGCTGCTGGGATGGCTTCAAGTGAAGGAAGAGATAATATATCTGTGAAAGATATTGAATGGGTTATTTATTCTAGTCAGCGTTCGCCGAGACCGGAGAAGAAGATTCATAAAGAAGATAAAGTAGGGTTTGTAAATGGATTAGGTGTATTTGGTCCAAATATGGGATCAATTTTAGATATAGAGGTTACTGTAATAGAAAATAAGGGAAAAGGATCATTAAACATAACAGGTATAGCGGAGGAAGAGACTTCTGGAAGTCAAACAAAGCAAGTGAAGCGGAAAAGTATGGCAAGAGGATCAATAGAAAATGTTCTTACTGTATTACGGAACATTGGTGTAAATACATTCGATTATGATATCCATGTTAATTTTCCAGGAGGTATTCCAGTGGATGGCCCTTCCGCAGGTATTGCAATGGCCACAGCTATTTATTCAGCCATTCATAAGCTCCCAATTTCTTATAAAGTTGCGATGACGGGTGAGTTAGGAATACATGGCCATGTAAAACCAATTGGTGGTGTCGTAGCCAAGGTTGAAGCAGCGAAACAAGCAGGCGCAACAGAAGTTATCATTCCAAAAGCCAATTTTCAATCTATATTACAGGACTTCGAAGGGATTCGAATTCATCCAGTAGATACATTAGATGAAGTGTTCCGTCTTTCCTTCGTTAATCCAGCAAAAGAAGAAGAATTAGAAGATAGTTCTACACTACCAGCAGCGGCTTCTTTTGCATTAGGACAGTCAGGGGTCTAATTAAATTAGGCCCTCCTTTCCTTTCACAGCTCGGAAGCTCCCCTAGCAAAGAAGACACCGTGAAGAATGAATGGATGTCGTACTTATGCACTTGGTTAGAAGCAAGCAGGCTGGAGCGAATGGAATACAAACCAACAAAGTTAGTCATACTAGCTACGTTTGAACTACTATAAACCCACGTATTTTCAGAGTAGACTACACCATTGTTAGACAAAGACGGTTCTATGATATAAAATTGAACAAGACTAAATTGTTATGAATTGACAAACATTTTTTTATACTTTAATGATTGATTAACTAGACTATAGGAGTAAAGTATAAGAAAATCTAAGACTTTCGCCATGATGACTTGGTGATAAGCCAAGTTTTTCTAATAGATTGGTTTAGGGAAAGGTGTGAATACATATGAGTACAGATTCTCTGAAACGACTCCCTTTACTGCCGTTAAGAGGTTTGCTTGTTTATCCAACGATGGTTTTACATCTAGATGTTGGAAGAGACAAGTCGGTACAAGCGTTAGAACGTGCGATGGTAGAGGAGCATGAAATTTTTCTAGCAACACAGAAAGAAATATCGATTGATGAACCTGGGGAAGAAGATGTTTATTCAGTAGGAACATTAGCAAAAGTAAATCAAATGCTAAAGCTACCGAACGGAACAATCCGTGTTCTGGTGGAAGGAATTCAGCGAGGTACAATCGAACAGTTTGAAGAAAAGGAAGAGTACGTTGAGGTTGAAGTTAATCTTCTAGACGAGCGTCAAGAAGCTACTGTAGAAGAACAAGCGTTAATGAGAAATGTTCTGGAGCAATTCGAGCAATAT
Source organism: Evansella sp. AB-rgal1 (assembly GCF_041820985.1). Classification (NCBI taxonomy): domain Bacteria; kingdom Bacillati; phylum Bacillota; class Bacilli; order Caryophanales; family Bacillaceae; genus Evansella; species Evansella sp. AB-rgal1. The sequence goes on along the minus strand of NZ_JBGUAU010000017.1, from coordinate 10,124 downwards.
ATTCATTTATCTAAAAAGGTTTCTCAAGAAACATTTGCAACTGTTTCTGATATTATCGAGCCTGGACGCCTTGCGGATATTATTGCATCTCATTTACCTTTAAAAGTTGTCCAAAAACAGGAAGTATTGGAAATCATTAATCTTGAGGATAGACTTACTAAAATTCTTCAGATACTACGAAATGAAAAAGAGGTATTAGGTCTAGAGAAGAAAATTGGACAACGAGTGAAAAAGTCCATGGAAAAAACGCAAAAAGAATATTATTTGCGTGAACAGATGAAAGCTATCCAAAAAGAATTGGGTGACAAGGATGGCAAAGAAGGAGAAATAGACGAATTACGTTCAAAAATTGCCGATGCAGACATGCCAGAGTCCGTAGAGGAAAAAGCGATAAAAGAGTTAGCACGATATGAGAAAATGCCTGCAAGCTCTGCGGAAAGCTCCGTCATTCGCAATTATATTGATTGGTTAGTACAGATTCCATGGAAACAAGAAACTACAGATATGCTAGATATTCATCGCTCAGAAAAGATATTAGACGAAGATCATTATGGGTTAGAAAAAGTAAAAGAGCGAGTTCTGGAATATTTGGCTGTACAACAGCTAACGAAAGAACTAAAAGGACCGATTCTATGCCTAGCAGGACCCCCAGGAGTGGGGAAAACATCGTTGGCGAGATCTATCGCTCGTTCTTTAGGGCGTAACTTTGTTCGAATCTCTTTAGGGGGAGTTCGTGATGAAGCAGAAATCCGTGGTCACCGACGTACGTATGTTGGAGCAATGCCAGGGAGAATTATTCAAGGGATGAAAAAGGCAGGTACACGAAATCCTGTTTTCCTTCTAGATGAAATTGATAAAATGGCAAGTGATTTCCGTGGAGATCCATCTGCCGCAATGTTAGAAGTATTAGATCCAGAACAAAATAATAGCTTCAGTGATCATTATATAGAAGAAGCATATGATTTATCGAAAGTAATGTTTGTGATGACTGCGAACAATATTGGAGCAATTCCAGCACCATTAATGGATCGTATGGAAATTATTCATATTGCAGGCTACACAGAAGTTGAAAAACTAAACATTGCACAAGAGTATTTACTTCCAAAACAGGTGAAGGAACACGGATTAACAAAAGGGAAATTACAAGTAAAAGAAGAGGCACTATTGAAGGTTGTACGCTATTATACTCGTGAAGCTGGGGTTCGTAATTTAGAACGTCAAATGGCGACGATTTGCCGAAAAGCAGCAAAAATCATTGTTTCCGGAGATAAAAAGCGTGTGGTTGTAACAGACAAAACGATTGAAGAGTTACTTGGAAAACCGAAGTACCGTTACGGAAAAGCAGAGTTGGAAGATTCTGTAGGCGCAGCAACAGGGTTAGCTTATACGACTGCTGGTGGAGATACGTTAATGATTGAGGTATCTTTAGCTCCTGGTAAAGGGAAGTTAACGTTAACAGGGAAACTAGGAGATGTAATGAAAGAATCTGCTCAAGCTGCTTTTAGTTACATTCGTTCTAAATCAGAGGAGTTATCAATAGACCCTGATTTCCACGAAAAAAATGATATTCATATTCATGTACCAGAAGGAGCAGTGCCAAAGGATGGACCTTCTGCTGGTATTACAATGGCAACAGCACTTATTTCTGCATTAACTGGAAAAGCTGTTCGTAAAGAAGTAGGGATGACAGGTGAAATTACGCTACGTGGGAGAGTACTTCCAATTGGTGGATTAAAAGAAAAATCCATGAGTGCACATCGTGCAGGCTTAACACACATTATCATGCCAAAGGATAATGAAAAAGATTTAGAAGATATTCCCGAAAGCGTAAGAAAAGATTTAACCTTCATTCCTGTGTCTCATTTGGATGAGGTATTAAAAGAAGCGTTGGTGAAATGAAATGAAAATTAATAGTGCAGAAATTATCATAAGTGCAGCGAAACCACATCAATTCCCTGAAGGGCCCTTCCCAGAAGTGGCCCTATCAGGTCGTTCGAATGTTGGAAAGTCATCGTTTATCAATACAGTTCTTGCTAGAAAAGGATTGGCTCGAACATCCCAGCGCCCTGGAAAAACACAAACGTTAAATTGGTATTTTATTAACGAACGATTTCATTTTGTAGACGTTCCAGGGTACGGCTATGCGAAGGTGTCTAAATCAGAGCGTGAAGCGTGGGGCAGAACGATGGAAACGTATTTCCAAGAACGAGAACAACTAAAAGGAGTTGTTCAATTAATTGATATCAGACATAAACCTTCGGAGGATGACATTATGATGTATGAATGGTTAAAGCATCATAAACATCCAGTATTAATAATCACTACAAAAGCAGATAAAGTACCTAGGGGAAAATGGGACAAGCATATGAAGATCATAAAAGAAGAGCTTAACATGGACCCTAGTGATACGATGGTCGCATTTTCTTCCGAGACAGGACTTGGTAAAGATAAAGCTTGGAGAGAAATGAGCAAACTACTATTTGGTGAATAAGTAAATAAAGAAACCAGGGTGTTAGGGTGCACATTAGAAAAAGGGAATAAGTAGACTTTCCTTCTTCTATTGCCACACTAAGAACCCTGGTTTTTTATTAAATGGTAAGAAAGTATAACATTTTTGGACTTTGAAAGTTGTCTAGGCATGCGCCTTTGGTAACTTACTTTCTTCGAAAAAACAATAGATAAACCCCAATACCAATAAAGATGATTGGCCAAAACGTATCAAATGTAGAGAAAAACGTTTGAATCCATGTAGTAACTTGATAGGAATAGAGTGCAAATAAAGATATAATAAGTAGGATTATTCCCGGAACGATTCCATCTCGCTTAGTAACAAAGTGCTTCATAAAAAATGCAATGCTTACAATCAGAGTAATATATCCCCAATGATAGCTCCACAAATGAAACGTGTGAATTCCATGGAAAAATACTCCTAAACCAAGCAAAATCGTACCGGAAAATATTTTATTGTCGTCCCGGTTAGAATGTCCTTGAAAAGCAAGAACGAACCCTATAGCAACTAAAATGGATGGCCATGCAAACAAACTATCAGAAAATGGGATAGAAATTTGAAATTGTTTTAATAGATAATAAAGTCCTACAAGAATTAAAATAATGCCTGGTATAACATTGTTTCTTTTCATGATAATCTCCTTTGTTTTAGGCTCTGTGAAAAATCAATACAACACTTAACTAAGCCTTGTTCTAAAATAGTAATAAAATAAAATACTAAAAATTTCCTGAATGGTTACAATAAAACAAGAACACTATTTACATACATATATGTTAATTAATAACAAGGTTGTCACAGAAAGTTCACAAAATAACTTGAGCATTTTTTGTGACTTTTGTAATAAAAATGTTATAATTTAAGACGAGTTAATTTGAATTATTCTTATTAAATATAAATTATTAGAAATATATGGTAACAAGGATACTGTTTGTAAAAGTCATGGGGGTGAAGGCATGCATATCCTGGTAACTAGTTTGAATTATAAAACAACTCCAGTTGAAATACGAGAAAAATTTACCTTTCAGGACGATTTGGATCATGCTTTAACAAAGCTCCGACAATCAAAAAGCGTGCTAGAATGCGTAATTATCTCTACCTGTAATCGTACAGAATTATACGTCGTAGCAGATCAGCTGCATACTGGACGTTATTATACAAAAGTATTTTTATCTGAATGGTTTAACATTCCTAAAGAAGAGTTTGCTCGGTATCTTGATATTCGCGAGGATGAGCATGCTATTGAGCATTTATACCGCGTTTCCTGTGGGTTAGATTCCATGGTGCTAGGTGAAACACAAATATTGGGCCAAGTACGTGAAAGCTTTATGAAAGCGCAAGAAAATGGCACGACGGGAACATTATTTAATGAATTATTTAAGCAAGCTATCACATTAGCAAAACGTGCACACTCAGAAACGACCATTGGTGAAAATGCCGTTTCTGTTAGTTATGCAGCAGTGGAGTTAGGGAAAAAAATCTTTGGTGATTTCACTGATAAGAAAGTACTTATTTTAGGTGCTGGAAAAATGAGTGAATTAACTGCGAAGCATCTGTCATCAAATGGGGTAAATGATATTACGGTGATGAATCGTACGAAAGAGAAAGCGGAAGACCTAGCTAGAAAGTTTAGTGGCAGTGCAATAGGGATGGAAGAAATGGAGTCTTCCATTATATCTACGGATATTTTAATTAGCTCCACGGGTTCAAGAAACTATGTTGTTACGAAGGACGCTGTAGAGAAGTTAGCGAAGAAACGAAAAGGTCGACCATTATTTTTGGTTGATATTGCCGTTCCACGAGATTTAGATCCTGCTTTAGCTGAAATAGATAACGTCTATTTATATGATATCGATGATTTACAAGGCATTGTTGCTGCGAATTTAGCAGAGAGAAGAAGAGAAGCAGAAAAAATAGAATTGATGATTGAAGAAGAGTTAATCCATTTTAGTCGCTGGATTGATACTCTCGGAGTGGTTCCGGTTATTACGGCACTTCGTACGAAAGCAATGTCAGTTCAAGAGGATGCTATGGAAAGTTTGCAAAGAAAGCTTACAGATTTATCAGATAGAGAAGTGAAACTTATTCGTAAACATATGAAAAGTATCGTAAACCAATTATTACGAGACCCAATATCTGCAGTGAAGGAACTCCCTGAGGATCAAAACTCAGAAGAGCTTTTACAATTTATTACGAAAGTGTTTGCATTAGAGAAGGAAATGGAAGCCCAAGGCCGTATTCCATCTTACGGAATACAAATTAATAAAGCAGAAAGAGAATGGAATCTACAAAAACGAAAAGCCAAAGTAGCTTTTAAGAAGAAAGAGGCAGTCGCCCGCTCTATATAAAAGAGGGGAATACGATAATGTTCATTCATATTTTATATCTTATAATAATTGTCATATACGCATTGAGCGTACTAGGGTATTTTATTGATTTCATACAAAACAACCAGAAGGTAAATCGAATTGCCTTCTGGTTGCTTTCTATTGTCTGGGTGCTTCAAGTTATTTTTATTATAATTCGAACGATAGAATATAACCGTCTACCTGTTATGACAACCTTCGAAGGTATGATATTATATTCATGGATATTAGTAACCTTCTCATTAATAATAAGTAGACTTTATCGTGTGGAGTTTTTAGTTTTATTTGTAAATCTTATAGGTTTTGCCATTATGGCCATTAGTTTATCCACCCCAGCTGGTGATGTGTCTCCTCAACTAACGGAAATCATTATAATGGAACTGCTAGTTATTCATGTAGTCATCCTTCTTTTATCCTACGGAACGTTTACTCTTTCCTTTGCATTTTCCTTTCTATACACTCTACAACACCAAATGCTAAAGAAGAAGCGTTGGGGAAAAAGAATGGGGCGAATCGGAAATCTAGATCGTTTAGAGCGATTTTCCTATCTGTTTACTCAGATTGGTTTTCCACTTATGCTTTTAGGTATTATATTAGGTATAGTATGGTCATGGGTGAAATTTGGGATGATTCCATGGCTAGATCCAAAAGTTCTTACATCATTTTTAGTATTACTCGTGTATGGTATATATTTGTTTCAGTGGGTTGTAAAAAAAAGACGAGGCTATACACTAGCATTACTAAATGTGGCTGGCTTTCTTGTATTATTAATTAATTATTTTTTATCTAGTTCTTTTTCCGATTTTCATATGTGGTAATAGAAAACAGAGGAAGAAGGGTTTGCTTAAGAAAATCTAGATTAGCACATTACTGATAGAGGATGTAACTACTCTGTTTTTCGAAAAAAAGGTTGCATTCCACGAGGTATTTGGAGGGTATTATGAGAAAAATTGTTGTTGGTTCGAGAAAAAGTAATTTGGCTATGACACAAACAAAGTGGGTTATTGAGCAGTTGAAGGCTCAAGGGCTTCCTTATGAGTTTGAGATTAAGGAGATTGTAACGAAGGGTGACAAAATTTTAGATGTGATGTTATCTAAAGTTGGTGGTAAGGGGTTATTTGTGAAAGAGATTGAGAAGGCGATGTATGATGGGGAGATTGATATTGCGGTTCATAGTATGAAGGATTTGCCTGCGGAGATGGCTGATGGTTTAACGATTGGTGCTGTTCCGAAGCGAGTGGACCCTCGTGATGCGTTCATCTCTAATAGTGGGGAGAAGTTGATGGAGCTTCCTGCTGGTTCTGTTGTGGGAACTAGTAGTCTTCGTCGTTCTGCTCAGGTGCTTGCGAAGCGTCCTGATTTGGAGATTAAATGGATTCGTGGGAATATTGATACGCGTTTAAAAAAGTGTCGTGAAGAGGATTATGATGCGATTATTTTAGCTGCTGCTGGCTTGGAACGTGTTGGCTGGACGAATAATGATATCGTGACGGAATTTCTTGAGCCTGAGGTTTGCTTACCTGCGGTTGGGCAAGGTGCGTTAGGTATTGAGTGTCGCGCGGATGATACTGACTTACTAGAGTTGTTGAGTAAAATCAATGATCCTGATACAGAACGTACCGTAACTGCGGAACGGTCTTTCCTTCATACTGTGGAGGGGGGCTGCCAAGTACCTATTGCGGGATATGCTACGTTATTAGAGAATGGTAAAGTTTCGTTGACGGCTCTTGTTGGATCTCCTGATGGTAAGCAGATTTTCCGTGAAAAAATGGTAGGATCTGATCCTGTGGCGATTGGTAAGGAAGTTGCTACGAAAGTCTTGAATCAAGGAGCAAAAGAAGTGTTGGATAAAGTGAAGGAAGATCTTGGTTTGTAGAAAACAAGAATGGGGGCGCCTTGCGCTTTTCGTTTAAGTTTAAGGAAGTGATTACATGGATTTTCCACTTCAAGGTGTTCGTATTTTAAATACGAGAGCAGCGCATCAAGCTGCCCCTCTTACTTCGCTTCTAGAAAGTTATGGGGGAAGTGTGTTAGAACTTCCCCTCATTTCTATGAAACGAACAGAGGATTTGCATCCGATGATAGATGCATTACATAATATAGAGGATTATGATTGGATTATTTTTACTAGCGCTAATACTGTTCAGTTTTTCTTTGACTTAATAGAGGAAGAAGGAATCGACCGTGTTTTGTTTGCTAGGATGAAGGTTGCAGCTGTTGGGGAAAAAACAGTCAAAAAGCTGGAGTCGTACGGTGTTCTTCCTCATTTAGTTCCTAGTGTGTACGATGGGGAACATTTGGCAGATGACTTGCTATCGAAGTTGCAAGGAGAAGAAAGGGTGCTTTTTCCTCGCAGCAATTTGGCGAGAGACGCTATTGTTAGTCGATTAAGAGGTAGAAACATTACCATTGCTGACCCGGTGTTGTATGAAACAAATTATGAAATGGATGATAAAAAGCGGCTACGAGAAGTATTATCTAGGAATCATCTTGATGTCATAACATTTACTAGTCCATCCACAGTTCATTCCTTTTTTTCGCAATTAGGGAAAGAGGTCGAGCTTGGATCTGTTCAATTTGCAGTTATTGGGGATATTACAAAAAATGCTTTACAGAAATATGGGGTAGATAACATTATTGCTCCTAAGACATTTACGATACAACATATGGTGAAAGAAATTATTACTACACTTAGTGAAAAATAGTGTTTGGGAGGTATAAAAATGGTTCAATTTAGACGTCATCGTCGATTGCGTAGAACAGCAGGAATTCGTAATATGGTTCGAGAAACGCATTTACATAAGGAAGATTTGATTTATCCTATTTTTGTGAAAGAGGGAGAAAATATCCAGAATGAGATTCCATCCATGCCTGGTGTTTACCAATGGTCTCTTGATCTAGTAGATCGCGAAGTGGAAGAAGTTGTTGGTTTAGGTATCCCATCGATTATCGTGTTCGGAATTCCTTCTGAAAAAGATGATGTTGGTTCCTGTGCGTATGATACGGAAGGAATTGTCCAGCGGGCCATTCGTCAAATTAAGGGAAATCATCCGGAATTAACGGTGATTGCTGATACGTGTCTATGCCAATTTACCGATCATGGGCACTGTGGTGTGATTGAGGATGGGTATGTCCAAAACGATGAGACCCTCGTTTTATTAGCGAAAACTGCTGTATCGCAGGCGGAAGCGGGAGCTGATATTATTGCGCCTTCTAATATGATGGATGGATTTGTAGCAGCGATTCGTCAAGGGTTAGATGAAGCAGGATTTGAAGATATTCCTGTGATGAGTTATGCAGTGAAATATGCTTCTTCGTTTTACGGACCGTTCAGAGATGCTGCCCATAGCTCACCGAAATTTGGTGATAGAAAAACATATCAAATGGATCCTGCAAATCGTTTAGAGGCACTTAGAGAAGCAGAATCAGATATTGAAGAAGGAGCAGACTTCTTAATCGTGAAGCCAGCGTTATCTTATTTAGATATTATTCGTGATGTGAAGGATCGCTATCCGTTACCTGTTGTTGCCTACAATGTAAGTGGAGAATACTCCATGGTAAAGGCTGCAGCATTACAAGGTTGGGTTGATGAGAGATCAATCGTATTAGAAAAACTCGTAAGCATGAAGCGTGCAGGAGCTGATTTGATCTTAACATACTTTGCTAAAGACGTAGCAAGATGGTTGGAGGAAAAGTAGGTACGTATTGATGAAATGAATGATTGTGTGCTTGCGTTTGAGGAGGCTCAGCAACTTCCCACAGGAAAGGAGTGGACAGAAGCGAATGGAATACAAACCAACAAAGTTAGTATTTCTAGACATTCTGATACACCTATTTTCAGGGGAGACATAATAATAGAAATCATTTTGTTGAAAGGTGGTTTAATTTAGATGACATGGGAAAAATCAACAAAAGCATTTGAACAAGCAAAAAAAGTAATGCCTGGTGGAGTAAACAGTCCAGTCCGCGCTTTTAAATCCGTAAAAATGGATCCAGTTTTTATGGAGCGAGGAAAAGGAGCTCACATTTGGGACATTGATGGAAATGAATATATTGACTATGTACTTTCTTGGGGCCCCCTTGTATTAGGACATGCTGATGACCAAGTAGTAGAAGCGTTAAAGGCTGCTACAGAAAAAGGTACAAGCTTTGGAGCACCAAGTGAGCTAGAAACAAAATTAGCGGAACTTGTGATTGAACGTGTACCGTCTATTGAGGTAGTACGTATGGTTAACTCAGGAACGGAAGCAACGATGAGTGCCCTACGTTTAGCTCGTGGTTTTACCGGAAGAAATAAGATTGTAAAGTTTGAAGGCTGTTATCATGGACATGGGGATTCACTTCTCATTAAAGCTGGATCTGGAGTGGCTACTTTAGGTCTTCCCGATAGTCCGGGAGTACCCGAATCTGTTGCTCAAAATACGTTAACTGTTCCTTATAATGACTTGGAAAGCTTACAGTTAGCGTTTGATTCGTATGGAGATGATATCGCAGCTGTTATTCTTGAGCCAGTTGCAGGAAACATGGGTGTTGTTTTACCAGAACCTGGATTTTTAGAGGGAGTTCGTAAAATGACGGAAGATCATGGTTCGTTAATGATATTGGACGAGGTAATGACTGGCTTTCGTGTAGGTTACCAATGTGCTCAAGGGGAATTGGGAGTGACACCTGACTTAACTTGTTTAGGAAAAGTAATTGGTGGAGGTCTCCCTGTTGGTGCTTATGGTGGGAAGCGTGAAATCATGGAACAAATTGCTCCAGCTGGCCCTATTTATCAGGCTGGAACGTTATCTGGTAATCCGTTAGCGATGACAGCAGGATACGAAACGTTGAGCCAATTAACTCCGGAAAGCTATGAGGAGTTTGATCGTTTAGGAAAACGGTTAGCTGATGGTTTAGCAGAAGCTGCAGCCAAGCATAATATTCCTCATTCTATTAGTCGTGCTGGATCCATGGTGGGGTTCTTCTTTACAAATGAGAAGGTAACAAACTATGAGAAGGCAGCTTCTTCTGATTTGGACATGTTTGCAACGTACTTTAAGAAGATGCTAGAGCAAGGAATCTCTCTTCCACCTTCACAGTTTGAAGGTATGTTCTTATCAACGAAGCACACAGATGAAGACATGGATAAAACGATAGCAGCAGCGGAGAAGGCGTTTGAATTTATTGCGGGATCTTAGGTTGGATTTTTCGATCAATTATGGTCTGTTGAAATATATAATATAGAAAAAATAGAGAGTGAAAGGTCTAAA
>NZ_JBGUAU010000016.1:0-139743 GCF_041820985.1 Evansella sp. AB-rgal1 | reverse complement strand
GGTTCCATGAATATATGTGCGGATTTCACACTTTTATGTGCGGGTTCACGAAATATATGTGCACTTCCTATAAGTTTATTTTCATCCTTACTTTCTATATCATTCCTCGCGAATACAAATCATCAAATAGTATTAAACTATTCTTTTTCTCCTCATCTTGCTGTATCATGTTAATCAATGTAATTATTTACAAAGGAGATTCCATTAATATGATGAGACACATTTCCCCTTCCTACGACCCGTGGGAAGCTTATCTTGATATAGATCAATACGGACAACCGAAGCTAACAAACATAGAATTTACCACTACAAACTTATGTAATATGAGATGTGAACATTGCGCAGTTGGATACTCTTTACAAACAAAAGATCCAGATCCTTTACCACTTTCCTTACTGCTTTCCCGACTAGACGAGGTACCAACCCTCCGTGCTATGAGCATTACAGGTGGAGAGCCTATGATGTCCATGACATCAGTAAAGGAATATGTTCTACCTTTATTAAAGTACGCTCACGACCGTGGCATTCGAACTCAAATTAATTCGAACCTTACAATGCCATTAGAACGATATGAACTAATAACCCCTTACTTGGATGTCCTACACATCTCACACAACTATGGAAGTGTGGATGATTTCGTAGACATCGGTTTCGCAATGATGGATCGCAAACCTTCTTTGGAAAAACAAAGGCACTATTTTGACCGCATGGTGGAAAACAGTAAAGCTTTGTCCGCACACGGAGTGATCATCTCTGCAGAAACCATGCTTAATAAGCGCACCTTACCTCATCTAGAGAAAATTCATAATCAAATCGTAGAAATGGGTTGCACTCGACACGAAGTTCACCCAATGTATCCTAGTAATTTTGCTAGTGACCTTACCGTTGCAACCTTATCAGAGATTCGATCTGGGATTCATCGATTACTAGATCATCGACGAAAAGACATCTGGATGCTGTTTGGTACTCTTCCTTTTTACCCTTGCAACTCAGAAGTAGAGGATCTACGTTTGTTAGACAGACTACGTTCTGAACAAAATGTTACTGTACGAAACGACCCTGATGGACAATCTCGTTTAAATGTTGATATTTTTAACGGTAATATTAATGTAACAGATTTTGCAGATGCAGGGATACTAGGACATATTCAAGATGTAAATTTAAACGATGCATTTTCCACCTGGAAAAAATCTAGTCTAGCTAAAACAATCGATTGCCATTGTCCTGCTGTACGTTGTTTAGGACCAAATTTATTAGTGAAGCATGCATACTACAAAGATGTGGATTTCACGAAACGGGAACAACAATTGGTCTAATAAAAATGTCCTTATGGGTGTATTCCATAAGGACATTTTTGTGATCTAGAATGATAGGAAGGACAAATCGAGCATTTATCTTCCCGTTTTTGATGTTTGTACTCGTAAGTTAACATGATCTTGAACTGGTATCCATGCTCCAATTCCTTGTTGAGTCACATTTTTTACTTCGAGCCATTTTTTATCACCTTTCATACGAAGGTAAACTTCTCCATACGTAACTTTCCCCTTTTCATTTACAGCGGGGGCATACGCATCCAAATAGCCGATCATTTGTGGTGATACATTATATACACGCTCTGTCTTTGTATTGTGTCCAATTACTGTAGAAAAACTTAAAGGAAGATTGAGCTTTTCTGTTGCTTTTAGCAACATTAGCTTTTGAACCATATCTCCATTAGGAATTTCTGCAGTAAGACCACCTTTAATTCGCTTTTGTTGTTCTTGTTGATAGTGAATTCTTTTCCCTTCGTTACCTCCACGATTATCAAGCACATTTGTGTTTACTTTCTCAAAATCCCAATTAATTTTTGATTCCTCAGATTCATAAGCAAGTGGCCACTGTCCTAAATAAATGGAGACATTCATCATAAAACCTAATTTAGAACCTTTAATTGTAGATTCGTTAAACATTTTAATTAGCTCAGGATTTTCAATTGAAATATCTGTAGAATCTAAAAGCTCACTTGCTAAATCACTTGGATGTAACTTCGGAAGATCTTGAGTAGGGTTGGGATACGTATTATCCTTGGAAATATCCATAGCGGAATCTGGAATTAGTTTTTCTTTTTCCTCTTTTCCTTTCTCTTCCGCCAACGCTGGGGATAAGGTTAACATTACAAATAACATTGGGAGAAGAAAGAAAACAATTGCTTTTTTCATTTCATTTAGCCTCCTTACACACAGATTTGGCATAATTTAAACCGTACATAGTGGTAGTTTTTCTTGAAGGTTTAAAAATTATCCATTTGATTGTGAATAAGGGCATAAATAATCTTTTCCCCACTGTGTTGCCGGCAATGTTGAAAGGTCGCCTACAAAACGTAAGCGACCAGTAGTTAGTTTTTCTCTACTTCCTTCTCAACTTCAATTACTTTAATCTCCTGCCATTTCCCAAACTTATAGTATCCAATAGCTATAAGGCTACTCACTATCAAACTTACCCCCATCCCAATAGCTATCCCTCTTTCTCCTAACAAGGACGAAAACAAATACGCTAAAGGATAACGAAGTACCCAAAAAGATATGACGTTTAATATGAATACCTGGAACATAGCTCCAGCAGCACGAACAACACCGTTTAAAACAAAGTTAATTCCTAAAAACGGATAGAAAAAAGCGATGGTTTTGACATACATTGTACCGAAAGCTATCGTCTCCGTGTCTTGCACAAAAAGAGAGATTAAAAACTCCGCGCTGAAAAAGACAAGTGCACTAATAGAAAACGATACGAGTAAAATTAACACGACTCCGTTTTTCGCAACAGAATGAACTCTTCCCCATAACTTCGCTCCAATATTCTGACCTGCCATACTATTGACGGCAGTTCCTAAAGTCATTGCTGGGAGCATAATCAGACTATCGAGTCGTTGCGCCGCTCCAAATCCTGCAACTACACCTTCACCATAGGATGTCACAACCGTCATTATTGCTAATACTCCGCTTGAAATAACCATCATCGAAAGTCCTGACGGTAAGCCTAACTTAAATATGGATGAAAAGTATTCTTTTTTCGGAAGGCGCGGTAAGATGAAAGGAACTCCAGCACGATAAATGGAGTATATAAGACCATAAAAAAATGCTGTACCTTGTGCTACGATCGTTGCATAAGCTGCACCCGCGATCCCTAAATCAAATATGTAAATAAAAAGAGGATCTAGCATAGCATTTAATACTACCGCAATCACCACAAACCGAACGGGAGTTTTACTATCACCTAACGCTCTTAAAACAGTAGCGATAAAGTTATAACCAAAAAGAAAGCTAATACCGATAAAGTTAATCCGTAAATATGTTGTTGCTAATGGCAAGATTTCCTCTGGAGTTCCCATCCAACGTAGGATGTAGGGTGATAAAAAGTAACCCACAATTCCCAGTGCGATAGTCATAACCCCTAAGACAACGACAAATGCATTTAAGGACTCCTTTAATCCTTCTTCATTCTCAGCACCTTTTTGCTGAGAAAGTATGGTTAATGTAGCATTGTTGATACCAATAATAAACGACAAGATGGTAAATACAATTGTGCCCGAAATTGCAATTGCGCCCAATGCGTTTGCCCCAAGGAGGTTTCCAACCCATAATGAGTCAATGAGTTGGTAGGAGACTTGTAGGATGTTTGTTAGGAAGATCGGACCAGAAAATAAAATCATTTTTCTGGTTATACTACCCTCGGTGAAATCGTGTTGTTTTTTCGTCACGACAAAACCTCATTCCTTTTGTACAGATGCCTCTTTATTTATACGTTAATAGAAAAGCTTTCCGTCAATTCAATGGAATCAATGACGGTTTGGGCCATTGGACAATTTTTTTGCGCTAAAGCTACTGCTTTTTCCACTTTACTTTCAACAAGGTTATCTCCAGTGATGGTATAGTGCAAATGTATTTTTGTTATTTTATTTGCAGCTTCAGGTTCTCTAGTTACATCTGCATCTACTGTCATATCGTTCACTGTCATACGTTGTTTTTCTAGTACTTTACGAAGTACGCCACCACCACAAACAGCTATGGAACTTACCATCAGCTGATATGGGCGAAATCCATACTCTTCATTTCCTGAAATTTGTAATGTACCATATTCAAACGATGTTTCGAATCCGTTTTCCTTCATTTGAAATTTCATCTTCATCACTTCCTAAACATAAGATTTTCTTATTATTAATATATTGTACCCTGAGTGAAAGGATTTCGTCATCTCTTTGACTCGTAGATTAGTTTTCCTTGAATTTACAGAAAAACACTATACAATGAGATAGTGTGTTTCAAACATATTTACATAAACGAGGTCTTTACATGAATAAATTACGTTTTTGGATATTAATAATGATTGTTGCCATTAGTGGTTTTAGCCAAGGGATGTTACTTCCCCTTATCGCCGTAATTTTTGAAGGGGATGGAGTATCCTCTACTTTAAACGGATTAAATGCTACTGCCCTCTATATAGGTATCTTAATTATTTCACCATTTATGGAGCACCCCCTTAGAAAATTTGGTTATAAACCGGTAATCATAGCTGGGGGCTTAATTGTGGTTCTGAGCTTAGCCTTATTTCCGTTATGGAAATCTTTTTGGTTCTGGTTTGTACTTCGGTTTCTTATCGGTATAGGTGATAACGCTTTGCATTTTGGAACACAAACTTGGATTACTTCTTTCTCTCCTAAAGAAACACGAGGACGTAATATTAGCTTATATGGTTTATTTTTTGGTGTTGGATTTGCTGTGGGGCCGTTAATGACACCGTTAGTGGAGATCAATGAATCGTTACCCTTTATCATTTCTGCTCTTATGTGTCTTATCGCTTGGTTATTTTTGTTTATCCTAAAAAATGACTTTCCAGAACAAACAATTGAAATTAATTCTTTCATGGAAACAATGAAACGCTTTAAGAAAGGAATAAAATACGGGTGGATTGCCTTTTTGCCTCCATTGGGTTATGGGTTTTTAGAGGCTTCTTTTAATGGGGTTTTTCCCATTTACGGTTTACGTACCGGGATTGATATAGCTAGTATATCAATTGTATTAGTCGCATTTTCCATTGGAGGTATCGTATTTCAGCTTCCACTTGGAATTTTGAGTGATAAATTTGGACGAAGAAAGACATTAACAACTATCCTATTATTAGGATCCATCTGTTTTACAGTTGCAAGCTTTCTGGAGCATTACTTTATTGGTATGATCGTGGCTATTTTCGTTGCTGGAATGGTAGTAGGGTCTACCTTCTCTCTTGGGATAAGCTATATGACAGATTTGATGCCAAAAAACTTATTGCCAACTGGAAATATTCTGTGTGGTGTTGCTTTTAGTGTAGGTAGTTTAATTGGACCATTTTTAAGTGGTTTTTTAATCCAAATCAACGAGAATATCAGCTTTTTCCTTATAATAAGCTCCTTATTGTTCCTGTTATTTATACTAATCTCTACGTTTCAAAAAAGAGCAAATGTTGTTTAGTTTGTTCACAAAATTTTCAGGGACCTGGGACCCGACGAGTTTGTGAACAAAAAGGGTATGTCCGTAGGTAATTTCACCTTCGACATACCCTTTTCCTTTCGGATATATTTTCCACTGTTGTTCTGGAAACCCTTATTATTTATTCAAACACATGAGCTAATACTTTTGAAGAATCACTATTTTTCAAATTTTTCTTTATTGTCAAACTGACATCTACATTTAGTTGCGATTCAAGAGACTGGGCCGCTTCAGGTTCTCCGATGATATAGACTGATTCCCACTTTTTTTCCTTTTTCATTCCTTCAATATTCATGGCGATTTTCTTATAAAATCGATTTCTATTTTCATCGAAACGTTGCTGATAATCATCTACATGATTCGCGCTGGATGCCATTCTATCGGAAGATGCTATTCCATCTTTAAATCTCCAATCCTCTGTTTCAGGATCAAAAAAATACGTCCTTGTATCTTTTATTTCTCCTAAATCTATATCCAATATTTTTACTTCATCCAAATTCGGCATAATAATCGCACTCTTAGGAAATGATTTCTGTAATTTTTCTAATTGATCAAGGATCGGTCTACTTTCCCAGTGAAAACTTGTTTCAACAGGCAATTGTAGATAGTGAACAGACCATAAATCTTGATCATCAGACGCAAAGATGACAACACTCTTCAATAGCTTGGATTGATTTCCTTTCACTTCCTTTTCAACCTTTTTACGTAGCTTTTTATAGCTTTTTAGCTCTTCTTCATTTCCAGCAGCAACTAAGTATTCCTCCAGCCTTTTTAAGCCGTTCTTAAGTCTAATTTTCCACTCTCCCTTTTGCTGATTCTGATTAGCACGATCTGTGTTTAAGTATACAGATAATACACACTTTCCTTCTTCACACTGAATATCTTTTAAGGTTTCTATGTCTTTAGCTAACGCCATACATGACATTCCTCCTTTAATAGCATGTACAAGTATGTATCCTGTTTTGATTAATCTTAAACGTATTTTTTTATCTAAGTCATTTTACTATCATTATTTTTTAATTATGCGTGACCACTTAAAGTTTTTATTTAATTTGAAGGATCTTCAAAATTCCCTTCATACAAAAATGTTGATTTTTTCTTAAGGGAGATTTTATCGGCTCATTATTATAGAACGACGAATTGTTTTCTGGGTACAGCTAAGCTAAGGTTAAACGTTGAATGTAATATGAAAAAACGCATGTCGCCCCAATTCCGTCTACAGCATTACGAACGAGTTTACCGAGGAGCAAGTAGGCACCGGAACCGAACTTCTTTCCATGACACAACTAATTATCCACATGTCATAAAAATAGTTTCCTGGTTACAATTAAAAGAGGTTAACCACCTAATGTGATTAACCTTTCGTTTTTTAAGAACAGCTCGTCCAAATTTACATCATATCTCTATTGTAATAGATCTTCGTCTTCCGAGGAAGGAAGCAACTCCTGAACTTCCACAGCATCAATTCTTAATCTAGTTGCAAGTGATTGGAACTCATCCTTTGTTTCTTGAAGAGCTTCTAACAACGCTAACGTGTGTGATTTCATTTGTTTAGTTGATTCCACAAGATTTTGGATATCATCAGATGCATCTTCTACAATTCTTGAAATCTTGTCACCAGAATTTCGTAGTTGATCCACAAATGGTTCTCGGTTATCACGAATAACTTCCACCCAATGCTTTGTTTTGTCTTTGCAGTCTGTAGCACACTGGACTACCTTAGTTCTTGTTTTTTTGTTAGAAAAAATATAAACAGATGTAGCGAATGCACCGATAACTAAGCCGCGACGTAACCAATTTTTCTTGTTACTCTTTTCAGTCTTGTCCAAAATTATAACCTCCCAACATGATTGAACTTCTTCTCTTTTCATTTTACCAAGTATTTATAAGAACAAACAAAAATTTTGATAAAATTCATAGTAGTTTTCTTTATTAATGAGAAATTAATTGATAATGTATTACATCATCAATAATTATTTTCTTTATTTCATTATTATCTTCTAA
Source organism: Evansella sp. AB-rgal1 (assembly GCF_041820985.1). Lineage (NCBI taxonomy): Bacteria > Bacillati > Bacillota > Bacilli > Caryophanales > Bacillaceae > Evansella > Evansella sp. AB-rgal1. Next base: position 132,238 of record NZ_JBGUAU010000016.1, on the reverse strand, counting down.
CAAATCTAGATGACCTAACGTTTCTGAAAATGTTAAATCAGGTTGTCTTTTGAAAACATGATCATATTTTTTTCTACAAATATCAAAGCAAGTCATTGGTTCATGCCCGATCAAAGATTTAAACATTTGTGCCTTTTTTACTTGTTCGTAAAGACGTAAATCAATTAATTGTTTTGGGTTATACACAGTTTTTCCATGACCTGAAAATGCAATATCAACAAATCTACACTTTTTTAAAGAATTTCGATATTGAAGTAACGTTTTTGGTCTTTCTGATTCATCCCCATACGGACCTTCAATGATTGCATTAGACGATATGTGCTCTATCAAATGATCACCAGCGATCATCACTCCATCAGACTTTCTATAAAAGGATACGTGACTTTGAGCATGACCAGGAGTTTCAAAAATAGACCATTCAGGTAACCCATCCATATTTTTTCCATCCTCTAAAACATTATCCACATATCCGTCTGAATAAAAATCAAGGTATTTCTTAGTTTTCTGTTCAATTAGTTCAATTATCCCCTTAGGTACACCATTTGTTTTATATAACGTTTGATAAAATTTACTCATTCGATTCAGAAAAATCTCTTCTTTTTTTAACCACGGGATTACTTTTTTATGAGCATAAATCTTCGCTGTTGGAATAAATTTTTCTAATAAACCAATATGATCTGGATGATGATGTGTAAGTAGAACTATCTCTATATCTTGTAATTCGATATTGTGTTTCTTCAATCCTTGTTTTAATGAGGTATAAGCTTCTTCTGTATTCGGTCCAGTATCAACTAACGTTAAAACATCACTTTTAATAAGATATGTATTTATAGGACCAACAAGAAATGGTGTTGGTAAAGTAATTTGATATATATTACGAGCTACTTCTTTCATAAGTTAGATACACCTCCAAGAAATGAATGATTATTCACTTCTATTCTATCGAATAAATGAAAGAATGTCATGTGTTATTAACACAAAAGATATCCACAAGGTTGTTAACAATGTGGATTACTATTCAAACATTATACGTATTAACTTCTTCTCTTGTGGGTAATTATTTGTGTATAACCTCTATTAAGATGTGGATATTGTGGATAACTTTGTGTATTACCTTAAATAACTTCAAGATTCCTTATATATCTTTACTATGATTGTGGATATGTTGTTTTGAACAACATGTATCAGAATGCATATAATTTAGTAATTGCATATGAGTTTGTTCCTCTACTATGATTGGGAAAATAGAACTTGTAAAAGCTGGGGATAAATTATTTAAAAGCTGAACATATAAATGTATTGTATTTGATTTTCTTAACAATATTTCTGATAAGCCTTCCTCGAAACTATCAGGCACTTCAAATGTAGGTGCATCTACATCTGGTACTTTTCCAATAAGTTGATAATTAATATCCTTTAGAATATTATAATGAATACGCTCCGATTCAATCATACGTTGTAATAACGAGATGTGCTCTTCTTTTTTAGAAATGACTTTTAAATAATCAAATATCAACTCATCTGTACTTTCAAATTGCCTAATTTCTTTTATTAACCATATGGAGCGTTCCATTGAATCCCTTTCTTCTTGTTTACTTCGATAATAAAAGGACCTTTCATAAGGATAGTTTTTCATCTTTATTCCCCCTTATATATTACACATAGTCTTTACCTCTATTTACTATATGAAGTATATAGTTGTTCATTCATTCAGAAAGTTCAAAAATTTGTAACAGGTTACACACCTTTTGATAGTAAAAAGTTATATAATTAAATTGAAAGAAAATTAGGAGAAAAAGGATGATCAACGATGAGAAAGCGCTTAAATAAATCATTTGAAGAATTAGTAAATGAAAATAAACAACAACTTCTGAATGATGACCAAGCTATTAAAGAAATAGAATTAAAAGTGGAAGAAAAATACTCCAAGGAAATGCAACAAGCTTAATTATTTTGAAAATTTCTTGTGTAAGTATGCACAATTATTAAGGGGTGTGACAAAAGAAAGTTACTTTTGTCACACCCTATTTTCTTTTATTGATATTGTTTTAATAAAGATTGAAGTTTAAGAGCTTGTGAAAGATCCCCTTTTACCTTCAGTTTCCCACTCATATAGGCAACAGTTGGATTTAAGGATCCATTCGTCATCTTTAAAAAACTTTCTTCACTTAGCACGAGTGTAATAGTTGGTTCCTCTTTTGCTCCTACTATATACGTCACATCACCATTATTAAGTACCAATTGATAAACACTTTCTGTTTCCCCAGTAATGTGAAATTCATAGATTGCGTTTACGTTATTAAGATGTATTGGGTCAGCTTTCATATTACTTACAATTTGATTAAATATATTGTTTATTTGCATCTTTTCACTCCCTTAAAAAATGATTTTATTTTTTTATAAATGAGATTGCTTCATTTTTTACATCCTAGTTATACATTTTTTCCTAAATTTAAATTACTCTCTATTTGCTTTTGAACCATTTCAGTAAGTACCTTTCCATCTATTTTTTCATCCTCTAGATGAATACGAATTGGTGTTGATATTGTAATATGGACTTCTGCTGGTTGAATAAAATTGTTATTGGCTTCCATAGCTAAATAAGAACCATCAATTGTGATAGGAAGAATAGGAGAATTGGAAAGTGTCGCTAGTTTTATGCTTCCAGTTTTAAAATTGGCTACCGGTCCACCTTTGCTTCTCGTTCCTTCCGGAAATATCACTATATTGTTCCCTTTTTCTAGTTTACGAACTCCATCACGAATTGCTTGAATAGATTGACGTCGATCTTTGCGATCCATAAAAACACACTCCATGTGCTCCATCCATGTACGTATAATCGGAAGTTTTTTCACCTCAATTTTTGATATAAAGCTAATATTAACATCTAAGAAAGCAAGCAGTATAGGAATATCAAAGTTTCCTTGATGATTACTAACAATTAAACATGACTCCATTTTTGGAATATTCTCCTTACCATGAATATGTACCTTTATTCCAGCGACCTTCAATAGAGATCGAGCCCAGTTTCTTGTGATTATCTTCACATGTTTTTTATGAGTTTCTAATTCACCATTTTTAAACAGCTTATTAGCCTTCCATAAACTTGGAATAGAGTAAAGTAAATAAGCTCCAAAATATATAAACCAAAATATTGTCCTAAGCATCTCTATTATCATCCCATTCTCATTGTTATCTTTCAATATTATACCAGATCAAACTAAATAAATAATATAATTGGTAGTTTAAAAAGGGATTGTATCGTGAATATATTATCGTGGTACTATTTATATAAGTAGGGGGTTCATATGAACAGAGTTCATGGAGTTGTTTCAGGAAGGGTCCAAGGTGTCGGATTCCGTTATTTTACATTTACAACTGCTATCAGTAATCATATTACTGGATGGGTTCGCAATTGTAGTGATGGAACTGTTGAATTTGAAGCGCAGGGTCAAGAAAGTGATTTAAATCATTTTCTAACACTTATAGAAAAAGGTCAATTTCCTGCAAAAGTAACGAATTTAAAGACTGACTCTATAGAAGTTGATTTAAGAGAAGGGAAATTCAAAATTTTAAACTAAGTTTCGACTTAGATGGTTCCTGCAACCTTATATATTATCGATAAAAGAAAAATTAGATAGTAATTATTACTAGGAACGGCATAGAACACTCAACATGATATTTTAGGCTTGGTAATTTTCTACTGCAGATTTTATCTCCGGAACCGCCGATACCACAGCATCATTCTTTGTACTTGTATATGTTTTGTTTGGAGGAACACTTTTATCCACATAAAGACCCAAACACAATTAATTGTTTGGGTCTTTATGTTATTACAATACAAAAGGAGATACTATTAAATTTATGACAAAAACCACTACTCCTAATAAAACAGCTGATTTTTTTGCTTTTTTATTTATTTTCGGCTTAGCCATAAACAGGTAAATGATAAACCCAATTGGCAATGCAAAGTATTCATAGCTGTATGATATCATCCCTAAAATATATAACCCTACTAATTTTAAAGGTAGATTAGATTCTTTCGGATGATCCACCTGCTTATATACCCAGATTAAACCAACGGAAAGAATGATCGGTATAGTAAGTAATACTTGATTTTCTAACATTATTAATCTCCTTTATATTTAACCAGTATAGTTGATACCATAACTATACACTAAAATTATATTTCCCCTCAAGAACGGTTTCAAAAATATAAAAAGAAAAGGGCTACGCCTTTTCTCAATGTTTGAATTATTATTTTCTAATTAATTTCTCATTTAAACATTAATTCTGTTTATTCACAAGCAGGATTTCTTGGAATTTTATTAATTGAAATATCATTTATCATACGAGTACTTCTTTTAATAATACATACGAAATTTGTTGTCCATATATAGGATGGGATATCTTGATCCTCGAACATCATAGCTTCAAACTCGTCACCCACGAGGTCCTCAAAGATTTCCTGTGTGTAAGTTTCTGTATCAGTTGTAAAATCAACCCATTCACAAATAAGTTTTCTAGTTGATGTCTTCATCTGTATCACATCTCCTTTCGATAAATTAATTTTATCATAAAAATTGTACTACAACATAAGAACCGTTGAACGAATTGTGTCGCTTTTTAAATCGCTTTCAATACATATCTACTATTACAATAATTTAAACTGTGTTATCACTAAAAACCTATTAAAACAGTCTTTTTTACTAATTTCTATAGTTTTTTTATGAGAAGATCCTTAGAAACACATCTGTTACATAATAATAGGACTATATGTGTAAATGAAATGAGAGTATGATAAATGTTATCCCTCCTTCCTATTATAATGCAGGTATAAATGGTTTTTATACAGAAATAATTATCAGTCTCTGATATTAAGTTATTAAAAAAGATTAAAAGGGAGCGTGTATTTTATGGAGATTCGAAAATTGAAAACTACTGAGATTGATCTTAGTATCAAAATGTCTGAATACGCATTTCAATATACTTTGTCAGACGAAGAGCGAGTGGAACGAAGAGAATACATAAAACCAGAACATACGTGGGTTGCTGTAGAGAATGATTCAATCCTATCAAAAGCATCTATAATTCCTTTCCAGACATATATTTACGGAAAAAAAGTTCCGATGGGGGGAGTATCTGGTGTTGCCACATGGCCAGAACATAGGAGAAGCGGTCTTGTAAAAGAGTTACTCTTCCATAGTCTAAAAGAAATGAAACAGTCAGGACAGGTACTCTCCTTTCTGTACCCATTTTCTATCCCTTTTTACCGAAAATACGGGTGGGAATTGTTCGCAGAAAAACAAAAACTCACATTAACCAGAGAACAGCTTCCTAAAAGAACCCCTACAGAAGGATATGTAAGAAGAGTACAGAAAGACGAGAAATTAATTAATAACGTTTATGACGAATGGGCAACCCATTACAACGGATGTTTAATAAGAGAAACAGATTGGTGGAAAAAGTCTATTTTTCGATCCAAGAAACATTCCATTGCAGTATACTATAATAGTTCAGATGAACCTCGGGGTTATATGATCTATTATGTTGAATCAGAGTGTCTGACAATTGATGAAATAATATGGTTAGACCCTGATAGTAGAAACGGTCTATTTTCCTTTATCGGTAACCATGACTCTATGATAAAAAAAGCGATCATTACCATAACACCTAATGATGGGATGCCCCACATTCTTCCTGATCCTAAAGTGGAACGAGAAATCCAATCCTATTTTATGGCACGGATTGTGGATGTAAAAAAACTATTAGATCTTCTACCACATAGGAATGGTTTGGAAAGTGTAGAGCCTATCATTCTTCATATTACAGATGAATTCTGTTCTTGGAATGATGGAGTGTATTTTATTAGACACTCTCCTGATATGCGAATAGAATTTTATCCGACGAAAGTGAATCAAGGCGCTTCTTGTAAGCATCCTCCCAAAAAGGGGATTCGGCTTTCGGTTCAAACTTTAGCCGCATTACTTCTTCATGCTCAATCAATGGACACATTATATTCAGAAGGGTTCATTCTTGGCGATAAAGAAACAGCTGATGCATTAGCTGACCTAATTCCAAAAAATAAACCTTTTATTTATGATTTCTTTTAAAAAAATACATTAAGTTTCTCAAATACAAACCAATTTACATTAGTATTACAAGGAAAATTTCCCCAACTAAATAACCACCCTAACGAGTTCCTTATCTCCTCTTTAGGGTGGTCAACTTACATCTTATTCCCATATTTTTCTTATTGTCTTTAGTGTTCTTTTTGATTTACTGTATCTTAACGGTATATCAAATTTAGTAGTTTGTCTCACAATACTTTTCTCATGGGAAAACGTATCAAAACTATATTTCCCATGATATGCTCCCATCCCACTCTCACCAATTCCTCCAAATGGTAAGTACGGCGTACCAATATGCATGATCGTATCATTTAAGCATCCGCCACCAAATTGAAGACTTTCAAAGAAGTACTTTTCGTTACCCTTATCTTCTGTAAAAAGATAAAGTGCTAAAGGACTTGGTCTCCGTCTTACGAATTCAATTGCTTCATAGTCGTTGGTAAACGATAGAACTGGTAATATAGGACCAAAGATCTCTTCTCCCATTATAGGATCATCCTCTGTCACATTAGCTAGGATAGTTGGCTCGAAATAACGGTCTACTCGATCATATTCTCCTCCATGATAGACTTTTGTTTCATCATCTATTAATGCTGCAAGACGATCTACGTGCTTTTCTGTAACAATCTTTGGGTAATCACGGTTAAAGCGTACATCTTCTCCATGTAACTTTTTAATGTAATGAACGAGTAACTTTAGTAATTTACGTCGAACTTTTTCTTGAACTAAAATATAGTCTGGAGCTATACAAGTTTGTCCAGCATTCGTAAACTTCCCCCAAACAATTCGTTTTGCTGCTAACTTCAAATTTGCATCACTCATAACTATGGCAGGACTTTTCCCCCCAAGCTCCAAAGTTACTGGTGTTAAATTTTTTGCTGCTGCTTCCATCACTTTTTTCCCAACTTGTACACTTCCGGTGAAAAATATATAGTTTACTTTGTCAGAAATAAGTTCCTTAGCTACCTCTGCATCTCCCTCTACGACGGCTACATACTCTTCCTGAAAAGTATCAGTGATAAGTTCACGAATAACAGTGCTAGTATGTGGTGTTAGTTCTGATGGTTTGATAATCACTGTATTACCTGCAGCAATCGCACCAATTGCCGGAGCAATCGCTAAATGAAATGGGTAATTCCACGGAGCGATAATCAATGCTACTCCATACGGTTCTTGATATATATAACTTTTGGAGCCTAGATGTGTTATTGGCGTTTTCTGTCTTCTGGGTGCTGCCCAATAATCCACATTTTTTAACACATCTTTAATCTCGTTATAAATAAATCCAATTTCTGTAATAAATGCTTCTTGTTCAGATTTATTCAAATCCTTCTTTAATGCAGACAAAATTACTTCTTCCCTGCTTTTAATTGCCTCGCGCAAACGAACAAGTTGCTTTTGTCTATATGTGATATCCCTTGTATCCCCTTTATAAAAAAAAGTTCTTTGTTTTTCAACTAAGTCATGAATTGCTTCTTTCATAATATACTCAACTCTCCCCTAGAAGATTGACCCTTTTAACTTATATGTTAATAAAAAGAATTATATTTAGATTTTAGAATGAAAAGTTATATTAATAAGCTTCTGTTAAAGTATTTTCATTTTCATTTGTCTACCCTGAAAATAAGTACTCTTATAAGTGGATAACTTATCTAGTATTACTAACTTTGTTGGTTTGTATTCCATTCGTTTCAGCCCATTCGCGTTCCTTGGGGAGCTCCCGAGCCTTCTGCACTCCTACATCGTGCCTAAGTCTCGCCCCTGCTCTGCATCCCTTAGGAGTCTCATGTGCTTCCACTTATTCCATAGGAAGTGCATTGTTCTAATCCCATCTCACAAAGTATTTTCATCCGCCATGGTGCAAAATTTCCACTTGCATGGGTGTCTGCCCTGATAATTAGCATATACAAATTATTATTTTTCAACTAATAATTGTAAGTAATAACGGTCGCATCGTTTATAGTGTGGATCACTTGCTATTTCGTATGGATGTCTTTAGTCTTTACAATAGTTCTATTTTATTTTTTCCTATTATAAGCTTATATGGAGTTAAGGATAAAAAGCAAATAGGAAGTGACTACTTTTTATTAGTTTCGTGGGGAAGGACAGGTGATAAATTTGGATTTGATATTGCAATATTTACTCATTTTTATAATGGCAGCTACTCCGTGGCTTGAAATATTAGTTGTCATTCCTTTAGGCATAGCTATTGGATTGCATCCTGTCTATGTCGGTATCGTTTCTTTTATAGGTAACTTCATACCTATTCTACTTATTATTTATTTGATGAATTGTTTTTCTAAAACTAATTGGTATATAAAAAGAAAAGAAAGAAGTTCAAGTAAAAAGAAAGGGAGAAATGAAAAAGCATTAAGGATATTTCATAAATATGGTCTTCCAGGGTTAGCTTTTTTAGGGCCTCTTTTAACCGGTATACACCTTGCCGCGATTATTGCTCTTTCTTTACATGCTGATAAGACTAAAACAACAATTTGGATGGGAATAAGCCTTATCATCTGGTCAGTTATGATAACAATAAGTGCTTTCTATAGTATAGATTGGCTTACAAGATGGTTTTAGGGAAATCATTGAGATTTCCCCCGACCATCGATGCAGACCTTTTCATAAATTCCTTCTTCTTTTTTTACATAATAGTAATCATATAAATTTACAACTGGACATGCATGATTAGGTACAACATGTAGCTTTTTATTGAGGCTTATGTTCTTTACTATTTCTTCATGCTCAACCTCCATGGCAATAATCCCATGTTCTTCTGACACTCTTGTAACAAATAATGGAGGGTCTAAAAGAAGTCGGCCATATCCTTTTATATTCTCGTTCCCATGAGCTCCCCTTTCTGTCGTTAACGCCTTGCTACCTCCGTCTATAATAAAACGATTAGATTTTATAGAAGAGACTGAAGTTAGGACCGTTAAGGCAACTTCCTCTAAATTTGCTACTCCTAAACTAACTTGAATTCCATCAAAAAACACAGCATTACCTGGTCGAACCTCCGTAATTCCATCATACTTTGAAGCTAGTTCAAAAGTTGGAGTGGAGCCCACACTTTTATGAAGTATGGCAAAGCCAGCTTCCTCACAAAGTTGAGCACTTTGTAAAACACTTTCTGCCTCTTCTTTCGCAATTTTATTAATCATTTCTTGAGAAGTTGCAGCATAAGAATGACCTGCATGAGTATAGATACCAGTCGCATTTACTATGTTTCTTGTCGATATCTCCTTGATTAACTCTACAGCCTCCAAACCTGGCTCCACGCCACAACGGTTTAATCCAGAGTTTACTTTTATCCAAACCTCTGGTGTAACTCCTAATTGTATAGCTATTCCTTCGATAATCTGTGATTGCTCTTTACTATCAACTGTAAAGATAATTCTCGCATTAGACCATTGTAGAAGTCTTTCTATTTTTCGCTTATCTACAAGTGGGAAAGCGATTAAAATATCTCTTACACCGCCATGTAATAACACCTCTGCTTCTGAAACAGTTGCTACCGTAATTCCACATGCTCCCAGCTCTAACTGTTTTTTTGCAATTTCAATAGACTTGTGTGTTTTAAAGTGAGGTCGAACTTGGACGTTATTATCTTTTACTTTCATTATCCTATGTATATTTTTTATCATTTTTTGTTCATCTAGAATTAGTGCTGGTGTTTCAATATCGGCCAAATTATATTTCAAATCACTCACTCCTTTCCTCCATTATAACAAGGTTTCTATATGGATATAATGTATTGTTTGATTGGTTATGACTTCCTTGATGAAATTCCACTAACTATTTCCAGAATACTACGCTATGGTTTTTGTGAAAAATAAAGATGCAAAGTTTTCATAACAACTGGAGGTAATTAGATGACAGTTGCAACACAAGTTAAACAAACATTAGCAGGATTAAAAAGTGCTCAAGCAAGTCTTGAAACATTTGCTCTACAAACCGAAAATCAGCAAGCGAAACAAATGTATCAAAACCTTGCTCAACAAACACAATCCATTGTTGATTCTTTAGAGCCGAGAATGCAACAGATTGAACAAGAAGAACCACAATACAAACAATAGATTAGAAAAGCGCAATGCGCCCTTTCATGACCGAAATGCATATGTTCGGGATGATAAGAAGTGCTTTTTACTTTTAATCGTCCAGGTTATTTGACACGAGTTCATGGCGCCTGGATCTAGACAACTTTCTAAGTCCAAAAATGTTATACTTTCTTATCTTTTAAGAAAAGACCATCATCAATATGTTTCTGATGCTGGTCTTCCTTCAACTTAGTAAACTTTTTGTTTCTAAGTATAAAATAGTACTTATTTTATAAAATACATATCTAAAGGTTTTTATTTACAGATAGAAAAGGGGTTAGTGACATGTCGGATAAAAAGAAAAAAAATTTAACTCCAACACAACAAGAATACCAAAAGTTCGCAAGTGCTAGAGAAATAAAACGTCCTGTCTTAAAAAACTGCATAAAAGCATTTTTAGTGGGTGGTTCCATCTGTATGTTCGGGCAATTAATCCAAACATTCTATTATACATTCTTCGATTTTACGGAGAAAACTGCTGGGGATCCAACCGTTGCGACACTTATTTTCATTTCTGTTTTATTAACAGGATTCGGAGTCTATGATACCTTTGGACAATTTGCAGGAGCGGGTTCTGCAGTACCTGTAACTGGCTTTGCAAACTCAGTCGCTTCTGCTGCCATTGAGCATCGATCAGAAGGGTATGTTTTAGGTGTTGGGGGAAATATGTTTAAATTAGCTGGGTCTGTTATTGTCTTCGGTACAGTAGCTGCATTTGTTATCGCCCTTATTCGTACCTTGCTTACACAGTTAGGAGGTTTATAAATGTTAGTAGGTAGTCGAACATGGGAATTCGAAAATAAACCTGTCATCATATCTACCGCTACAATCGGTGGACCCTTTGAGGCAAAAGGAAATTTACCAAATGATTTTGACACACTTCATGAAGACTTATGGTTAGGACAAGATTCATATGAGAAAGCCGAAAAAATAATGTTTGAAGAAGCATGTACAAAAGCAATAGAGAAAGCGAATTTAACCAAAGAAAATATACAATTTATTTTTGCTGGAGACCTAGTAAACCAAATTACACCAACAAGTTTCGCTGCAAGAACATTAGCAGTTCCTTATTTTGGTTTATTTGGAGCTTGTTCCACTTCCATGGAAGGATTAGCTCTTTCCTCCTATATTGTTAATTCGGGTGGAGCTAACTGTATTTTAACAGGAACTGCAAGCCATAACTCAGCAATTGAAAAACAATTCCGCTATCCAACGGAATACGGAGGCCAGAAACCTCCAACTTCCCAGTGGACGGTGACTGCCGCAGGTACGGCAATTGTCTCAGATAAAGGAGAAGGACCTCTTGTAACATCCTCAACTATCGGTCGTGTCGTTGATATGGGTCTGAGTGATCCATACAACATGGGAGCTGCAATGGCTCCAGCTGCCGTGGATACAATAGAAGCTCATTTTAGAGATAAAAATATTGATCCATCCTACTATGACTTAATTGTCACTGGTGATTTAGGAAAAATAGGTCATAACATTGCTTTCGACTTACTCGAGAAACATGGATTAAGTTTTTCCAATACACAATTTAGAGATTGTGGAATGATGATTTATAAAGAAGATCAACCTGTCATGGCAGGTGCAAGTGGATCCGGATGTTCCGCTGCTGTAACTTACGGTCATTTACTAAATCGTATGAAAAGTGGACAAATTAAAAGATTGCTTGTGGTAGCAACTGGTGCACTTTTATCTCCTCTTTCCTTTCAGCAAAAGGAAAGTATTCCATGTATAGCGCATGCTGTATCTATCGAAGCACCCGAATAGTAAATTCGAAAGGAGTTGATTCTGTGACAGTTGCATCTCAAGTGAAACAATGCGTAGCTAGCTTGAAAAATATAGAAGCTTCTTTAAATAGCTTCGCAATACAATCACAAAATAAAGAGGCTTCAGAAACGTTCCAAGAAACTGCCAATAGAACAAGAAAAGTGATTACTGATATGGAGAAACGTGTTGGTCAAATTGAATTAGAGGAGCCACAATATAAAGGGTTTTAATTCACTTACATGTGCATACCCTGAAAATACGCGTATCAGATTATCTAGTGATACTAACTTGTTGGTTGTATTCCATTCGCTACTGCCCACTCCCTTTCCTGTGGGGAGCTTGGCAAGCGCTCTGCGGTGTCTCGTCTCTACTCCGCTTCCCACTGGAGTTCCGTGGGCATTCGCCCATTCCATTTAGAGTTGATGTTACTAAGACATCTAATAATGTATTTTCACCTAACATAGTTCAATTACTTACACTCATTGTCTACTCTATTTTTAGGAGGTGATTTTTTTGCCAGGATGGCTTGAAGTTGTAATTCGCTCCTTCGTTTCCCTTGTTATTTTATTTACCGTATCAAAAATATTTATTAGGAAGTCTTTTACTCAAGTAACTTATTTTGAATTTGTATGCGGAATTGTGATTGGTGCTATTTTAGCTCTCGGTTCCATTAATCTTCAAATCCCTATCGCTTATCCTATAATGGGGTTACTTATTTGGGGCTTCATACCTTATTTTATGGGTTGGTTGTCCATAAAGAGTGAGACATTTAGAAACCTTGCTTATGGGCGCGGCATACCCATCATTAAAGATGGAAAAGTATTAGAAGATAACATGAAGCAACAAAGATACTCCTCTGATGAATTACTTAAACAATTACGAAGTAAAAATGTTTTTCAAGTAGCTGATGTGGAATTTGCTGTTTTAGAAACAAGTGGTGATATTAGTGTCCTACTAAAAAAAGATTATCAACCAGTTACACCAAAAGATATGGGCATAAAAGTTGCTCCTATTAAAGAACCAGAAACAGTCATTATGGATGGGAAGATTCTAGATGAACCATTAGCGACAATAGGTAAAAATAGACAGTGGCTTGAAATGGAACTTGAAAAAATAGGTGTTGCTATTGAAAACGTCTATCTCGGTCAAGTGGATTCATACGGGCAACTAACAGTGGATTTATTTGATGATAAATTAAAGGTTCCATCCCCTCAACAATTACCACTTTTATTGGCAAACATTAAAAAGTGCCAAGCTGACTTAGAAGCATTTGCTTTACAGACAAATAATCCAACTGCAAAAGCAATGTATGAAAAAAATGCAGATGAGATGATGGTTGTTTTAGAAAAAGTAGAACCCTATCTCAAACAATAAATAGGAGGGTGAATAAAATGGATACATTTCGCCATTCCATCACCCTCCTTTTTTAAACTAATCATCGTCTACTTGCTCTAAAAACCACCGCTCGTGAAAGGAACCACGACGGTCCGCTTTATCCTCTCTAATAGCTTCTAACTCTTCTTTGGAATACCCATGATGCTCACTTAAACAATAAATTAACTCTAATAAATCCGCTAATTCTTCTACAGCCTGTTCCGCATTATCGGCATCTAAATACTCACTAATTTCTTCTTTTAATTTTTTCTGTGCTTCTCGTTCGAACTCTAAGCCATCAAGACGCCTAACGCTACAATAGGTTCCATTTTTGCGAATAATCTCTGGGATGCGATCTCTTACAAGCTTGTTATATACAGGCACTATCGTTCTCCCCCTTATCGATGGCCTTCTTTTTAACCCGAAAGATTAGATTCATCTACAGTATAATGATCTGTAAGTAAGGTAAACACAATATAAGCAATAAACGAAAAGACAACTGGCAAAACAACAGAATGCATTCCATAAATATGAGTCCAAAAGTGATGGATTACAACATAAGAAGATACGCCTACAATCATAGATGCTAAGGCACCATGTTTATTCCCTTTTTTCCAGTATAAACCGAATATCAACGGCCATATAAAAGCCGCTTCAAGACCACCGAAAGCAAATAAATTTAACGTTATCAGTAATTCTGGTGGACTGAGAGCAAAAGCAAACACTAATATACCTAGAACCGTTGTTACACCAAAGCTAACTTGTTTAATCCTCTTCTGTGTTGCGTCTGGCTTTACATAATTTAAATATACATCCTTTACTACAGCGGAACTAACTAGTAATAATAACGAATCCACTGTACTCATGATAGCTGCCAAAGGTGCCGCAAGAACAATACCCGCTAACCATGGTGGTAGTACCTGTAACGTAATGAGAGGCATTACATGGTCCGCTACCTCAATTCCTGGAAGAATAGGTCGAGCAAAAACACCTATTAAATGCATCCCTAACATAATAAAGCCAACAACAATAGTTCCAACAATCAATGCGCGGTGCATCCCTCGTGAATCACGATATGACATGGCACGAACAGCTACTTGAGGCAAAGCTATGACCCCTACCCCTACCAAAATCCAAAAGGATGATACATATAAAGGAGTTAACCCACCATCGTGCCCGTAAGGAGTAACTAAGTTCGGATTCTCAGCAATGAGATCACTCATTATATTGGATATCCCACCACCAGCGATGATTGTACCTATTAGAATAATTAGTGTTCCAAAAAACATCACTACACCTTGAATCGTATCTGTGAAAACAACTGCCCGAAATCCACCTATAATAACATAAAGTAATACAGCTACAGCAAAAATAAATAGTGCTGCTGTATAAGATAACCCTGTAATAGATTCAATGAGATACGCACCACCTACCCATTGTGCTGCCATCGCTGAGAACAAAAAGATAATAATACTTACAGCTGATAAGAGAACAACTGGTTTACTATCATAACGAGCCTTAAAAAAATCAATTAAAGTAATAGCATTATATTTTCGTGCCATGATCGCAAACTTTTTCCCCAATATCAGTAGTACAAAGTAACCCGTTGCAACCTGTGTCATGGCGAGCAAAACCCACCCTAAACCTTGTGTATAGGCTGCACCAGGACCACCAATAAAACTACTTGCACTTCCATATGTCGCTACCATTGTCATAGCTAAAATAAATCCACCAAGTTCACGACTTCCTAAAAAATATTCTTCTAGAAATGAACTATTCTTTCTATTAACATGCTTGGCAGACCAAAAACCTATAATAAAAATAACTGCGATAAAAATACTTAAGGAAATGATGACGGGATTATTCACTTACTTATCGCTCCTTTCCTCGTCCTCGAAAGGAACTTCTTTTAATAAAAAGGTAACTACAATACTTACCAAAATAACCATAACAACAAATCCTAGAACACAGCTATAAAAAAACCAAGCTGGAAGTCCAAAAATATAGCTATATTCTTCAACTGGCTTCGATCCAAGTCCATAGGCAAACCCATACCACCAAATAAAGTTAAACAGTACGAGAATAACACCAATTCTCGCTTCTCTATTCGCTACCTTAAACCTAGGGTCGTTCCAGTCAATATCATATTTATTAAACAATTTGATCCCCCCTTAAGGCTATCATTCCAATACAAAATAATTGTTATTAATTAAATTCATGACAAGATGAGAAAATCCTTTAAATGTTTGCAGTTTTGTTATGAAAATATGTTTCGAGATAATTTCAAATACTAAAAGGCTCCGGGGCTTGATTCTTATAATGAAAAGAGAGAACTACCACAAATGTTTTTCATACACATTTGTGGTAGTCCTCTGTGTCGATCTTGTGATTTACTTACATTAATGAACTTGAATCGTATAAATAGCTTTTTCCGTTTCTACTTTCATTGCTTCGGCTTCATTAATCGTTTTTACTTCTCCAAACAATGGAATTTCATATACTCCTTGTGGTAGCTCACTTTCTCCAATGTCTGTACGTACCATCCCCTGTCCATGAAGAATTATTTCTTGATCAGCTAGATAATCATCTTCATCATGATGCTCAATGGAGCGAACCGATACGTCCTTTAATTGTAACCGTACTTGGTCATGATCCATTATTTCGTTTTTGCCAGTAACAAACTCTTGTTTACTAATTAATAATGTATGTTCTTTTTGTCGCTCTAACCATTCTGTGAGTTCAAATATCGGATGGATCATTATGAATACCTCCTCATGCTTTCCTATTCGTACTATCTCCAAAAAAAGTGAATTCATACAACGGTACATAGCGATCACAAATAGGGCCAAAATTATTATCTTTAGAATAAAGATTTGATGCAAAAGTATTTCATTCACTAACTCATGTATAGTAAAGTATTAACTAATAGTGTTTATTTACAATGAGATGTTTACTTCACATGAGAAAACGTAAATATTTTAGAAAGAAAGGATGAATTGAATGATAGAAATTGCCATATCAAATTTACTTTCTCCAATGATCTTATTTTTTCTTCTTGGAATTATTGCAGTTTTAGTTAACTCCGATTTAAAAGTACCTTCTGCTTTTTACTCAGGCTATACAATGATCATCCTTTTTACCATTGGTATTAAAGGTGGTACAGAACTACGTAGTGTATCTTTAATGGATATGCTCCCTACGATCATCGCAGCCGTGTTACTAAGTATTGTTATGCTTTTTATCGCTCACTTCATGTTACATAGGATCTTTAAATACCCCATTGTGGATTCACTAGCAATTGCCGCACACTATGGATCCGTTAGTGCCGTTACCTTTATTGCTGGACAAGCTTTCTTAGATAAAACAGGAATACCATATGAATCATATATGTCTGCAGTACTAGTCATAATGGAAGGTCCTGCAATTATTCTTGCGATCATTCTTTATAAAATGTACATACAAAAACAAGGGGAAGAAAAAACGGAACAGACAAATCTAAAGCATGTTGTAAAAGAAGCTTTTTTTGGAAAGAGCATTTTCCTTTTACTCGGCGGTATTTTCATTGGAATGGTTGCAGATACAAATGGATTGCTACTTATTCAACCCCTGTTCGGCGATTTGTTTTATGGAATATTATGTATTTTCTTATTGCATATGGGTATGATTGCAACGCAAAGCTTAATTAAAATTAAAAATATCAACATCCTTTCATTTTTATTTGCTTTTATCTTACCTATCATCGGAGGTACGCTTGGGGTATTTACCGGTAATATTATTGGTCTATCTGTTGGTGGCTCCATGATTTTAGGGGTATTGACTGGAAGTGCATCCTACATTGCTGCACCTGCTGCTATCGCCCAAGCAATGCCAAAAGCAAACTCAGGAATTTACCTAGGGTCAGCATTAGGACTTACCTTGCCATTCAATTTAATTATTGGAATACCACTGTATTATTGGTTAGCGACTGTATTAGGATAAGTAAAAAAGAAACCACTTGGATTGTCTTTTGACATTGAAAAAGAGAAAGTTTACTTTTTCTTCTCTGTTCCTGTAAAGACCCCAAGTGGTTTTTCTTTATTCGGTTACACCTTTATTTAAACGTGGTTCCAACATTTTTTTCCAATTATTAGCTAACTCTTCTATTTTTAGTAATTCCTTTATAGCGTCTAGATTCTTTTTGTCGTGATGAAAAATATCATTCACATATTTGATAGAAAAATGTGTTTTACGCTCCATTAATTGTAATGGTGCCTCAACAGAAACTGATCCTTCTTTAAGTACACGTAAATAAAAACCAGTGTATCCTGTCTCTATAACTCGCTTCGGAAGTTTAGGCTCTTCATATCTTTTTGCTAGTTTATGACACGGAATCCTTGGTTGGCTCACTTGGACAATTGCATTCCCCCATTGAAACGTATCCCCGATATTTACATCTGTTTCTTTTAAACCATGTATTGTTATATTTTCACCAAACGCCCCTAATGGAAGCGCAATTTCTAATTCCTCTTCCCAAAATGGGTAATGATCATAAGAGTATACACACACTGCTTTTTCAGGACCACCATGATTTTTCTTATCTGCCTGGTCATCCCCTACTAAACAATCCTTATAAAGATATACATCTGTTGAAACTGATTTCTTGTTCATTGCTGATGTGACAGTTTCACCTAGTCCACTGAGTGGTTGTGGTTTTCCAACATTTAAAGAAATTAAGCTTTTCATTTAACATTGCCCCCTTCTTTGTAACTTCCATTTGAACTTATATCCTCATATTCCAAGAACTTAAGATAAAGCTCTTCGAGATAAAGCCATTGTTGTTAGATCATCAGATGGTGGGTTATGTAATCCTGCTCTCACATCTCGATAATATCGTTCAAGCTGGTTTGTCTTAAGCAAGCTTTGGCCCCCTACAATTCTCATAGCTAAATCCACCACATCAATGGCTGCATTTGTACAAACTGTTTTAACAGCTGCCAATTCCGCACCTAGCTGTTCTCTTTTATCAAGCTCATCATCCCAAATACTAGCCACATGATACATAAAATGTCTCGCTTTTAACAAAAGTAAATCCATTTCTGCTACTTTCCTTTGCACTTCAGGAATCTCTGCAATAGGATGCGGTAAACTGTTTGGTTGATATGATTTTGCAAATTCAATGGCTGTATCCCGCGCAGCAAGTGCTATCCCTATATAACACGCTGGAATATGTAATAACCATCCTTGGGGAGCTTTTCCATGCCCTGGATCTTTCGTTGCTACTAGTGCTTCATGGTTTACTTGAACATCTCGGAGTAACATGTCATCGCTTCGGGTTGCCCGCATCCCTAATGTATCCCACGTTGCTACAAATTCTACACCTTTGTAATCTCGTTTCAGAAGAAACTCTCCAATTTTTTCTTCTTCATTTTCTTTTTTAATGGAAGCTGTAATGATAATCCAATCTAATATTGGAGCCAATGATGTAAATGTTTTTTTGCCATTAATAATCCAGCCTTTTTGGTTGAATTGGGCTGTTGTTTCAGGGCGCCCCCCTCTTGCAGGACTTCCTGTACTTGTTTCTGTTGCTGCAGTATTAATAATTGTTTTTTCTTTAACAACGCTATTTGCTACTTCTTCAAAAACTTCATTCGACCATTTGTTTGTGTCCCTTAGTTGCATTATTGTTCCGTTGTGCCAACCTAAAGATAATGCAGTTGCACCGTCACCACGAGCAATTGTTTCTTGAACTAATAAAAATTCATATAAATTAATTTCCTCTCCTCCATATTTTTTTGGAACTGTTAGCTTTGTAATTCCATCAGCTTTAAGTTCTTCAAAATTTTGTACTGGAAAGGTAGCTTCTCTATCATGTATTTCTGCTCTTTGTTGAAAATTTTTAATCAAAGAAAGTGATTTGTTGTAAAGTTGATTGTGCCTTTCTGTTTTTAAGAATACATTTGTACTTTCATCCATCTTTTTCCTCTCCTTCATTCCTCTATTATTTCTGTTACATATTATTTAACTACTTTTCCAATGGAAATAAAAATATCTTATCTTTATAACTTACCATATTATAGTAAGTTCATTTAACATTAATACAATAGAACCAAATGGAAAAACTTAAACTAAGTAACTCTGATGATTGAAAGAAAATATTGTTTCAAGTCGATCCTTCCATAGATTTTAAAAGGTAAATCTGTCGATATCGATGTATGTACATATAAGTTTTATCAAGAAAAACGTAGGGTAATGACGATTATAACGTCATTCGAGATAGTACAACAAAATCTTTTCCCGGGAAATGATGAAATAACACATATTTTCCCACACTTTTACTTACTTTGTACCCCTACAAATCGACAATTGTGATAGAACTTATGAAGTGGAAAAAGAAATTGGAGGAATGATCTATGTTTTCAAATTCACACATTGGAATAGACTTAGGAACGGCGAATATTCTTGTATATATAAAAAATAAAGGAATTGTCTTAAACGAACCATCAGTTGTAGCAATTGATATTCATACTAACTCTGTTCTTGCTATAGGTAATGAAGCGAAAGATATGGTAGGGAAAACTCCTGAAAACATTGTCGCAATACGCCCTTTAAAGGATGGTGTTATTGCTGACTACCAAGTTACCATTGATTTATTAAAACATATAATGAAAAAAGTTAATAAAAAGAACGGAATATCTTTAAGAAAGCCAAACGTTGTAGTTTGCACCCCATCTGGAGCAACTTCTGTTGAACGTAGAGCCATTCATGATGCTGTAAAAAGCTTTGGTGCGAAACAGGTTGATTTAATAGAGGAGACTGTTGCTGCTGCAATTGGAGCAGACCTTCCTGTTTCAGAGCCTACCGCAAATGTGGTTGTAGATATCGGAGGAGGAACAACAGAGGTAGCTATTATTTCCTTCGGTGGTGTAGTTACTTCGAGGTCCATTCGTGTCGGAGGGGATCAATTAGATGAAGATATCGTTGCTTTCGTACGGAAAAAATACAATTTCTTAATCGGTTATAGAACTGCTGAGAACATAAAAATGGAGATTGGGTATGCCTTAGTGGATCATGAAGATCAGAATATGGACATTCGTGGCCGTGACTTAGTAACCGGGTTGCCTAAAACAGTAACTCTATCTTCGTATGAAATACAAGATGCAATAAAGGATTCCATGCTCTCAATACTTGATGCAATTCGCCACACATTAGAGAATTGTCCACCTGAACTAAGTGGAGATATTGTTGACAGAGGGATAACTTTAACTGGTGGTGGTGCATTATTGAACGGAATTCAAGAATGGTTAAGTGAGGAAATTTTCGTTCCAGTTCACATTGCCCCAAACCCACTAGAGTCAGTAGCAATTGGCACAGGGCGTTCACTAGAGATTATTCAAAAGCTACAAAAGTCCAAACGTCTGTCATAATATTGTCACGGGTCTGGCCCCTGAACTTTTGTTCAGGGACCAGACCCGTGAATTTTTTATGTCTTTTTTATTCGCAGGACGTTTTCTATGGAACTGAATTGGAGTACAGATCGATCTCTTTCTATCCACCCGGCTTTTTCAAACAAGTTCTTCAACGTTTTATTCAGTGCTACTAAGTAAATATGCATACCTTTGTTCTTTTGAATGCTAACCCAGGTTTCTAAATCATTTATTGCTACTGCATCCATATCATTAACTCCTGAAAAGTCAAAAATAATATTTATCACATTAGAATCTTCCTTTAGTTTTTTCGACAATTCCTCTTCCAATTGGTTCATGTTTACAAAATAAATAGATTCATTCACTTTTAAAAGGAGTGTATCTTTAATTTTTGTTGCATCCGGTTCCACTTCCATACTTTCAAACTTCGTTTCACTTTCTACATACCCAAGCTCAATTAATCGTGGCTTTGCACTTCTATAAACATATACTAGGAGTGAAAAAATGATTCCAATCATTATTCCAGTTTTAATACTAATAGTTAATGTTGCAACAAATGTAATGAGCAAAGAGATAGAATCAATACGCTTCACCTTCCATAAACGAATTACTTCCCTCATATTTATTAACTTATAAACAGCTACTAGAATGATTGCGGCTAAAACTGTTTGAGGTAAGTAATAAAAAACTGGTGTGAAAAATAATAATGTTAATATAACAATTACTGATGTGACTATTAGTGCAAAGGCAGTTTTTGCTCCTGATTCATAATTAACTGCCGAACGTGAAAAGCTTCCTGTGATTGGGAAACCTGAAAAAAAGCTAGTAGTCACGTTCGCTAGTCCTAACCCATTAAGTTCTCTGTTAGCATTTATTGTGTAGTTTTCTTTACTTGCAATTACTTTCCCAACTGCATATGCTTCTACAAATGCAATAAAGGATATAGTTAAGGCAATTGGAAGTAGTTCCACTACAGCTTGAAAGTTTAAAAAAGGAGTGGTTAGCTGAGGTAATCCACTTGGTACGTTCCCTACTATACTCATTCCTCTCATATCTAACTGAAATACTCTAACAACTATAATGCAAAATATAATAACTACGATAGCTCCTGGAAGTTGTGGTACCCATTTTTTTAATACCTTTATAATTACGATACTAATAATACCTAATATCAAAGTAGGTAGATGAGTATCTTCTATTCGCTGAACAAGCTCCCATGTTGTAAGCAAGACATTTCCCTGTGAATCAACCGGTATTCCAAAAAGGTGTTTTAATTGACTGAATCCGATTATTATCGCAGCAGCAGATGTAAAACCGCTAATAACAGCATGAGATATAAAGGTTGTTATGACTCCTAACTTAAATAACCCTAACAAGCATTGAATTATCCCAACCATGAGAGCTAGTAAAAGTACATAAGAGATATATTCCTCTAATCCAGGCTCTGCTAACTCAGACACTCCCGTTACAATAAGAAGTGAAACCATTGCTACAGGGCCAACACCTAAATGCCGAGAACTCCCATATAGTGCATAGATGATTAATGGAATCGTAGAAGCATATAATCCGAATACTGGCGGTAATCCAGCAAGCATTGCATACGCCATGCCTTGAGGAATTAGCATGATGGCAACAATGAACCCTGCAGTTAGATCCGCTCTTAGATTCGATTGAACATCATATACTTTCATCCACTCCATAAAAGGAAACCAACGCTCCAATGAAACCACCTCCTCTAATTTCACAAATTCGTCATGGACCAGGGCCCTGACAATTTTGTGTCCTGCTCATCAAAATTGTTAACTTCATAGCATGTTATTTTCGGTTTTATTTTGCTTTTTTAAACATAAAAATAGTGTGCGAAAGGGATTCTCCTCTTGCACACCATTCGATCTTATGAAAATCTTGTTTTTACGACAATGTTGTTAAAAAGTGCTCTTTAAACCTCCGTGCATCCACTTCCAAACAAACATCAATTTTTGGAGTCGTTTCACCATTAACCTCAAATGTTTTTCCGATTAATTCTTTACTTAAATCCACGCGAATAGACATGGGTTTTGTTTTCATTAAGCTTGGGTCAAGCACTGCACCGATCGCTAATGGATCATGTAATCCGCATCCTTCTAATCCATTCTCATTCATATAAAAATTCATATAGAATTTACTTATATTCAATAAAAACTTACTCAAAGGACTATCTGATTGAGCCCATTTTTCTGCATCCTTCTTTGTCAGTAACGTCTGCAACGTTACGTCTAACCCTACTAATGTTAAAGGAACTCCTGATTGAAATACAAAATCTGCTGCTTCTGGATCTGTATAGATATTTGCTTCTGCATGAGGAACCACATTCCCAGGAACTGTAACTGCTCCTCCCATTACAACGATGCGTTCGACCAAGTGGATGAAGTCTGGATCCTTTTTAATCGCTAATGCAACATTTGTCAGTGCTCCTACAGCTACAATTGTTACTTTATTTGGGAACTCCTTCACCTTTGAAAGGAGGAAGTCAACTCCATACATCTCTATCTTACTTTCTTTTGGCAAAGGCAATTCCACATTCCCCAACCCATTTTCACCATGCACATGCAATGCCTTTCCTTTAAGGTGGTCTCTTGCCATAGGTTTGTCCGCACCCATGCTTACGGGAATATGGGCTGCATCCATAACTTCAAGCACTTGCAATGTATTTCTCGTAGCTTCCTCAACAGATACATTTCCAAAGCTTGTTGTTATCCCTAATAGATCTAATTGTCCTGACTTGATAGCATAAGCAATCGCTAATGCATCATCAATTCCCGTGTCTACATCCAATATTACTTTCTTCATTTTCTCGCTCCTTCAACCAGCAACAGTCTTAAGCGTCACCTCGTCTTTCGTTGTAAAAATCGAAAAATGAGAATCGCTAGTACAATTATAAGAAGTAAGTGTATCAAATTACCAGCAATATTTAATATTATTCCAGCTAGCCAGATTGCAACCAGCACTGCAATAATCGCCCACAAAATACCCATAGGTCTCTACCTCCTTCGTAATTTCAATTAATTCAACTTGTCTTATTCGAAATTATTCCCGAAATCATCTATTTAAAACAAAAGGGAGTCCTTGTTTTTGATAGAGGGATATATTTTAAAGATCCCCCTAAATTTGATGCTTACTTTCTTACTACTTCCACAAAATTTAAACGATCGTTTAAATTTCACACAACATAGAAAAAGACACAACCCCCACGGTAATGTCTTCACCTGTACTAAAGCTATTTAAAATTTGTAAATTCCTGAAACCTCTTCCCCTCTTCCAAACGATCGGTATAATTCCCGTTTGTATATTCAAAAATGACCTTCACCCAAAACTCCTGTGCTGCCTTATTGGGAACAATTTGAAATACTTCCCACTGCCCTCGATGGGTATCAAAAATTGCCGATGCGACTTCCTTCCCTAATCCAGATCTACGATATTTTTTCATGATAAAAAATTCTGCAATGGAAAAATAAGATCGATCCTCTTCCTCTATGAAACGCACTAACGCAAAGCCAGCATACTTTCCATCAATCTCTATTAAATAAGGATATCTACTTTCTTCTTCCCAGTAGGAATCAATATAATCATATTTCGCAAAGAACCCATTTTCCTCCACATCAATATTGATAAAACCAGAGAAGTCATAAAAATAAAATTGCATCATGTTCCCTATTGTTGCCTTCTCTTCTACCGTTGCTTTCTTCAAGTTGAAATCCATTTTTCATCACCTTTTTCACAAAAGATATGTAGCAAGTAAATAGAGGTCGTAAAATTGCACCCGTTTTTTCCATTCCTTTAAAGGTATCACTATTTTTTTCTCGAATAATAAAGACGATGAATATTTGAGAGGTGAAAGCATGGTAATAACATCCGATTTCGCAAAACAGATAGAACAAAGTGAAATAACTATGGTTACTTCTAGATTACAAGGGATTCAACGCATCCCCAACAATCCCATGAATGTAGAAATTAAGAAATTCGGGGGAGCAACTGCCTTTACGGTGAAAAACATTCCTGGTCCTTCCTACAATACTGTGAAGGGTTTAGACAGTATAGACATGAATAAGATAAAAGATATAATTCATTTTTATCATGAAAAAGAAATTCCATGTCGTTTTGAATTAACTCCTGCACATTCCTCTCCTAAGTTGTTAGCAAAATTGACAGAACTCGGTTATTATCAAACTGACTTTCATACAACGTTAGCTGGTCCAGCAAGCAATATACAACTTAAACTCCCGGATAAGAACATAACCATTCGTCCACTCAAAGAAAATGAATTCCAACTTTTTGCTGAAATATATGTGAAGAGTTTTCAAATGCCTGAGTTTCTTACAGATGGCGTCGCCCAAAATAATAAAGTTTTATATAGCAACCCTAATTGGAAGTTTTACATAGCATGTGTAAATGAAATACCTGCTGCTATTGGAGTGCTATATATTACCGATGACTTTGCTACACTTGCAGCTTCTGCAACATTGCCTGAATTCCGAAACAACGGCTGTCATACCGCACTCATTCACAAACGCATAATTGATGCAACAGCTTCTCACAGTAAGTACATTGTTGGACAGGCTCGCTTTGGAAGTGTTAGCCAACTCAATATGGAACGGATTGGAATGAAAATCGCTTATACGAAAGCAATATGGATTCAGCGTAGTTAAAAATCAGGCGGAGAAGTTTCCACCTGATATTCTCCATACAATCATTTAATACGCTTTCGTTAACCCACCATCAACGATTAGCATTTGACCTGTTATATATGTGTTTAATGCAGAACCTAAAAATAAAGTGGCATTTGCAAATTCATCCGGAGTTCCATATCGACCGAGAGGGATTTTTTCTGACATTTGCTTTTTTACCTCTTCCAGTACCAGTCCAGTGGACTCAGCAAGATTACTATCGAGCGATTGCACCCGTTCCGTATCAATTCTTCCCGGTCCAACAGTATTCACTAGTATTCCGTATTCCGCAAATTCCTTGGATAATGTTTTAGTTAGACCTGTTATTCCCATTCGAAAAACATTGGATAGTAACAAGCCGTCCACAGGCTCTTTCATTGACATAGATGTAATCGTAATAATTTTCCCCTTTGAAACCTTTAAGTAAGGAAGTGCGTGCTGAACTGTTCGTACAACACTCAGTAAATTTTGTTCATAAGCAAAGTTCCAATCTTTCTCTGATAGCTGTTCAAATTTCCCTGGAGGGGGGCCACCGGCGTTATTTACGAGAACATCGATTCCACCGAACCGTTGCGCAGTTTCCTCTACTAGTTTTTTCACATCGTCTGCTCTAGAAACATCACAAGGGATCCATGCAATAGAGCCTTCTGCAAACGTGCTTAGTTCTTCTGCTGTTTTCTTAAGCGTAGACACGTTACGACTAGTGATCATAACATTAGCTCCTTCTTTTGCATAAGCTGCAGCCGTCGCTTTGCCGAGACCTTTACTAGAAGCTAGTACTAGAACATTTTTTCCTTTTAAGCCAAAACCCATCTATCCTCACCCTTTCAGAGATAATATAACAATGAATACTTATTTCGACTTTAGAATGAAAATTCCCTTTATTAATAACAGAACTACGTTTTTAAACAATTGTTTAAAAATGGTATACTACTTATATTCACAGCAGTTTAAAGCAAAGTAGGTGAAACTTATGTATACAATTCTATCTGCAATTATCTTTATTGGTGCAACTCTCATCAGTCTGCAATGGTTCTTTGGAATACGAAAGTTAGTTATATTAGATAAGGAAAAAACAGAAGATTTCTTTGAGATTTCCCACAAAGTATCTATTATCGTAGCCGCGAAGAATGAAGAAAAGGATATAAAAGAATGTTTAGAATCTCTATTGAACCAACTCTACAAAAATATGGAAATCATCATAGTTAATGACCGCTCAACAGATAACACTGGTCCTATCATTGATATATTAGCTACAAATAATATAATCAAAGCCATTCATATTAAAGAACTCCCTCATGGTTGGTTAGGGAAAAATCACGCATTGTATAAGGGTGCACAACATGCGACTGGAGACTGGCTTCTATTTGTGGACGGAGATGTTATTTTTACAGAACATACAGTTGAAAAAGCGGTACAATATACAGAACGAAAGAGGCTAGATCACCTTACTCTTATGCCTGAGAACTTAGGCGGTACTTTTTTCTACCGAACGTTCCATAGCTATTGGAGTATCATTGGAATTTGGAATTTCATCCAGCTTCGCCACGCTGGTGTAGGGGCTTTTAATTTTATTAAACGCACTGTGTACGATGAAATCGGAACTCACGCAGCGTTACCTCTTGCTCCTGATGACGATTTGAAACTCGGGAAAAAAATAGTTGAAAAAGGCTTCAAGCAGCAACTTGGATTTGGAACGGGATTAGTGCGGATTCAGTGGTACGAAGACATGTTAGAGGTTATTCGTGGGCTTGAAAAAAATTTGTTTGCATTTATGAGGTACAATCTTTTCGTTGCTTTCATTTTTTCATGCGTTATCTTTCTCGTTCACGTTTTACCATTCATAGGTTTGCTATGGGCTAACTCAGTAGCACTTGTTTTCCACATAGCAACCATTGTTGTGTATGTAGGAATTTATTTATATAACAAGCATTATATTAACGAGTCCTTTTGGCATGTATGTACTGTACCTATACATGGCTGTATATTTATCTATTGTATTTTGCGATCTGCTTTTAAAGCTATTAGTGGGCGTGGTATTGAATGGAGAGGAACAACCTATTCTCTTAAGGAATTGAAAAGAGGAGCAAAGAAACCGAAGTAGCTGTTTTTCACTACTAATTGGAAAGTGGATACATTAAAGGGAATAGAGAGAATGTATATACCTAACAAAATGGGGTGTTCAAAGAGAAAGGCATTGAGGACACGAATAAAGCTTTCATCAAACCATATGCCTTCAGCTTAATAAACACTGGATTCATGGAAAAACCTCCCAAAAATATAAGTTACATTGATTATATTTTAATATAATTATCCATTTTAGGTCATCTACCAAATTTATTTTTTGGAAGATACATTTGAAGAGTCTAGAAGTCCATAAAAAAAAGAGGTACTAAGCCCTCAATGTCTAAATCCACTTATAATTGTACCTCTTCCATGCCTAATTGTATCTTTTATTACCTCGAAAAAATAATCCAGATAACTGCAACTAATATCACTAGAAATAATAAGGAAAAGATTGCAGACTTTCTTTGTGATACTCCTTTATTATTCTTCTTCCCCGTCTTATTTTCCGTAAAAGTAGCTTCACGATTCCCATCAGTTACTGTTTTGTGCATTTGTCCATCATCCTTTATTAACTCTCCTTATTGTGGTAATTTTCAGTTTATTTAAATGTAATATACCATATTTTTATTAATCTATATCATAAAGAAATTACAATTCAGTAAGAACAACCAACTGATATGAATAGTTTATTAGCACCGAAAAAGGGAGTCGTATCCCTTTCTCAGTACTTTCTAAAAATCATTGACCTCTACTAAATTATCTTCTTATATCCTCGATAACTTGTATTAACTTTTTCACAATTTCTTCCTGAGTATGATCATCTCTTTGATTATAAAAGATTATATGGAAATCAAAAACATCATCAACAATACCCCTTGCTACAATCTGTCTTTCTGTAGGATTTCCATCTTCATCTACAGTAGGAGTGAAGCTTTCAATAATTTCGTAGTCATCACCCTGTGTCAATGTTTTGCTATCAGTACCACCAGAAAAAATATTTGCATCCTCTATTAAATATAAAGCAAATACAACACTCTGTGTTTTCTCTTCTCTCTCCATATAAGTTAATTCTGGCCCATACCTTCGATCGATAGTGCGTATTTCAATGTTTGACTCAGCATCAAGAACAGGTTCAAAACATGGTATGGACACTCTTGATTGCGCATCAACGAAAAAGGAATATGTTCGGTCGTTATCCCATTGTGGACACGATTCTTTTAATCGTTTATCTGCTCTATCTTTATCCTCTCTTTTTTCTTCTAGCAATGGCACTAATAGGTCATTAATTAAATATTTATCAATATGTCCTGCATATATCTTTGAGGCACTTTCGTCAGATTGGATGTAAACATTTCCTGATTTATCAAAAGCAAACATCAAATACGCAGTTTCATAATTATCTCTAGCTTCGAACCTTATATAGTTCATTTCATCTTGCAATTTAAGGTGAATCAAATCTTCATCTGTCTCATGAACTGGTAACTCCTGAAGTTCTGAAAGAATAGTGGCTATAACTGCATTCTCTAACTCAACCTCATAACTTTCATTATAAAGACCTTGAATAACATCTCCTACATTCGCTCGTTGATAAACATCTATGTTCCATAAATCTCGCACTAGGATAACTCTTTCTTCCCCCTCCGGCCTTTCTTTCGCATATACAACAATTTTTTCAGAAAAGCCATTGGTAACAGATACATCCAGTTCCCAATAACCTGGTTTCGGAAACTCCATTGAAATCGTTAAATGAGAGTCCGCACCGTTTTGCGGGAACCCTGCAACATATCCCCAACGTCTAACTGGATTTCCGTTATTCGTTAAAAGGATGTAGCTCTCTTCTCCACTCTCATGAGTACCTTCTATCTTTAAACTCGATGTTAATTCCTCTTCGTCTCCCCAGAAATACCAATCATATTCAAATGGGTCGTTCGCATAGATGTTGGAGGATTCTCCATCATAATCTACAGTAAAACCAACCCTACCCTCTATTCCAATTAAGTGATAAGGCGTATCTTCTAAAGGGAAAATTTCACTTTCTACCCATTGCTTTTCAACTTCTTGTTCATTATCTGCCCCAATATCTGTGCCTAGAAATGTTGGTAAGTATAGTAGGAGGAAGATTAGTGCTGCGGATACTATAGATATATAGTAAGAATAAGGAATTGGTTTCTTCTCAGGAGCATCCTTCAATCGTTCTAGCGTGTCACGCTTTTGCCGCTCCGAACGCTTTGTTTTTCCTAACTCAGAAAATACTTCATCGGAAATCTTATTACTACGATCTTTTTTCATACTGATCATCCTCCTTCCGAATAACGTTCATTTCCTGCTTCAATGCCTGCATCGCTCTCATTGTTGTGGACTTCACTTTGCTTACCGACCAGCCTAACACTTCTGAAGTTTCCTCGACAGATAACTCTTGTATCTTTCGCAATATGAGAACCTCTTGGTAAGATACCTTTAATTTTTTTATCCCTTCGTATAATTCCCTTACTACCTCACCTTTTTGGAATATTTCATCAGGTGTCTCCATGTCCTTGAGAGGGTGGGTTTCTTTTAATGGAAAAAAACGAATTTTCCTCCTTCTTCGCCAATAGTCATAAACAACGTTTCTAGCAATTGATATAATCCATGTATAATAGCTTGATTCTCCTCGAAAGTTATCAATTGTACGCTTCACTTTCAGAAATGTGTCGTGAGTTAGATCCTCAGCAGTCTCTTCATTTCCTACCATCAATAAGATAAAATTATGAACTCGGTCACTATATTCGATATACAATTCCTCCCACGTCATTCCAACACCTCGCTTTCTACATCAATAGTCGAATGGGAAAAAAATCCGTTGCATTTTTAGGAAAAAAAATTTAATATTTTTCAAAAACAAGAAAAAGAGAGTTCTATCTAGTCAGAACTCCCTCATACCATTATTTCTTATACAACATATCTAAATGAGGTATACCATCCTCTAAGTACACTTCTGAAATCGGAACAAACCCGAATGAACCATAGAACTTTCTCAAGTAATCTTGAGCTTGGATTTTGATCGACGTTTCTTCTAGTTCATTATGTAGAAAGTTGATCGCTTCTTGTAAGAGCTCCCTACCTAGTCCTGTTGCACGCGCTTCTTTTATTACAATCACACGTCCAATGGAAGCCTCTTCGTAATAATCTCCACCTTTAAAAATTCTTGCATATGCAAGCACATCTCCGTCTTCTTCCTTAAAGAGATGATACGCTAGTTGATCTTTGCTATCTATTTCTGGATAAGGACATTCCTGCTCCACAACAAAAATATTAACTCTTTCTTTTAATATGTTATATAGCTCTTGGTTTGAAAGCTGTTCGAACGTTTTAATATTCCACCCCATTGTTATTTCTCCTTTGTTTCATGTATTACCTCCGATTTTACACAGTAAAGAACTGAAATGTAAACTTGTTTACTCATTTATTTGAAAAATTCCAACGAGAGGATAATGGTCCGATGTTTCACTTTCAAAAACAGCAATATCTTTCATTGTAAAATGCTTACTATGAAAAATGTAATCTATTTGCCAATCATTCATATAGAATGTGTTTAGTGGTAAACCTTTGTTACTCTTTGTTAAAAGCTCATTCCAGTGTTCATATTCATTTTGAGATGGAGTAGAATTTAAATCGCCCATTAATAAAATAAGATGCTGTAACGTCTCAAGTTTTTGGTATATTTCTATAATTGCATCTTGGCGCTCTTCCTTATTTAAACCAAGGTGAGTATTCACAATATGTATTAAACCGCTTTCATTTTCTGATACCTGTATAGTCGAAAAAATGGCAGACCTATTTTCCATTCTATTATCGAAGGAAAGTACCTTGGTATCTTTGATTGGATATTTTGATAAAATGGCATTACCATAATACAACCCCGGATATGCTAAAGAAGGGGAAAATACTACTTCCATGCCTAAGTGTTTTGCAATTGTTTTCACTTGGTCATCGAAATTAGACCGCGCACTATATCTTTCTACTTCTTGTAAACTAATAATATCTGCATCTAGGGATTGAAGTTTCGCGATCGTTCTTTGTATATCAACTTGTCCATCCTGCCCTTTTCCATATTGAATGTTGTAAGTTGCTACTGTTATTGAATCTTGTCCATACGGGAGTTTTTCCTCTGAGGGATACCATGTATAAAAACTGCTATTTTGTGAGTGGGTATAATAAAATGCTGTTCCAATTAGTATTACTATGCAGAGCAGTAGTTTGTTTTTTAGAACACAAGAAATCATTATTGGCCCCCTCCAACAAAATAATCTATATATTTCATTTTACATGAATTATCAGATTATTAGAAAGGTAATATTTTCTATTTTTACTAGATCTCTTTCTCGTTCGCGCTACATGAGGCGTTCATGTAAAATCATATCAGCCCCCTATTCACGTGGTTGGAAATACACCACTAAAAAGAACCCATACTCAACAGTACAGGCTCTTACCTCTAACTTAAAACTAATTTTATATCTCCAACAACTCTTTTGCTCGGTTCACTTGCTCTTCTGTTGGCGGATTTACTCCTTCAAGAGGATAGTCTAGTCCTAATTCCTTCCATTTATAAACTCCCATTTTATGATATGGAAGTAGCTCAATCTTCTGCACATTCTTCAATGTTTTTATAAAAGCAGAGAGGTTACGCAAATCGGTCTCGTCATCTGTTACACC
Source organism: Evansella sp. AB-rgal1 (assembly GCF_041820985.1). Taxonomy (NCBI): domain Bacteria; kingdom Bacillati; phylum Bacillota; class Bacilli; order Caryophanales; family Bacillaceae; genus Evansella; species Evansella sp. AB-rgal1. Next base: position 99,998 of record NZ_JBGUAU010000016.1, on the reverse strand, counting down.
TGGAACTAGCACGTGGCGAATCCAGACTGGAACTGCTTCGTCTGAAAGAAGCTTTGCAAATTCTAAGATGTGTTTATTTGAAACACCTGTTAAACTGCGGTGTTTATTGTCATCGATATGTTTTAAATCAACTAAGAATAAGTCCGTCACTTTAAGTAGCTCTTTTAAGTTTGCTTGGAACATAGCGCTATTAGAATAACAGCCACCAGAGCTATCAATCGTTGTATGAATACCTAGTTTCTTACACTCTTTAAATAATTCCGTAATAAACTCCATCTGTAAAAGCGGTTCTCCACCACTTACAGTCACTCCACCTTTTGAAAACTTCATATAAGGAACATATCTTTTTATATCTTCAATTAATGAGTCTACTGTTACAACATTCCCTGTTGCTCTATCCCATGTATCTGGGTTATGACAATATTGGCAGCGTAGCAAACAGCCTTGTGTGAATATAACAAAACGGATCCCCGGTCCGTCTACCATTCCTGACGTCTCTACAGAGTGAATTCTTCCTTCCATAAATATGACCCCCTATTAAACTAGACAGCCTATCAGTTTCTAAAAAAGTAGAAAAGGGGCCCTAAGCCCCTTTTCCCTCCTTAGGAATTTCTCGGTGTCTTTTATTTTTATTACATGCTCTCGTGGAACGTACGGTTGATTACATCAATTTGTTGCTCACGAGTTAATTTTATGAAGTTTACAGCATATCCAGATACACGGATTGTTAATTGAGGATATTCCTCAGGACGCTCCATTGCATCTAATAAAGTTGCACGATCAAACACGTTAATGTTTAAGTGGTGACCTTGTTTTTCCATATATCCATCAAGAATTGCAGATAAGTTTGCTTTTTGATCTTCCACTTCTCTACCTAGCGCTTTCGGTACGATAGAGAATGTGTTAGAGATTCCATCTAAAGAATCCTCATAAGGCATTTTAGCAACAGAGTTTAAGGAAGCTAAAGCACCTTTTTTGTCACGACCGTGTAATGGGTTCGCCCCTGGAGAGAATGGCTCGCCATCTCTACGTCCATCTGGTGTGTTACCAGTTTTCTTACCATATACAACGTTAGATGTAATTGTAAGAATAGACATTGTTGTTTCTGCGTTACGATACGTTTGATGCTTTTTAAGCATTTTTGAAAACTTGATTACGATTTCTTTCGCAATGTCGTCTACACGATCATCGTCATTTCCGTATTGAGGGTATTCCCCTTCAATTTCGTAATCTACAGCAAATCCAGTTTCGTCACGGATTACTTTTACTTTTGAATGCTTAATTGCACTTAAGGAGTCAGCCACTACTGATAAACCAGCCATTCCAGTTGCCATTGTGCGACGGATTTCCTTATCGTGTAACGCCATTTCAATTCTTTCATAGCTGTATTTGTCATGCATGAAGTGAATGATGTTTAGCGTATTAATATAAAGCTCTGCTAACCACTCAAGCACGATATCATAGTTTTTCATTACTTCGTCATAATCTAAATACTCAGAAGTGATTGGCTCTAAACCTGGTGCCACTTTCTTTCTAGCTTTCTCATCTACTCCACCGTTGATCGCATAAAGAAGTGCTTTACCAAGGTTTGCTCTTGCACCGAAGAATTGCATTTGCTTACCAATTGTCATTGCAGATACACAGCATGCAATTCCATAATCGTCACCGTATTCTGGACGCATAATGTCATCATTTTCGTATTGAATAGAGCTAGTTTCAATGGACATTTTTGAGCAATAGTTCTTAAAGTTTTCAGGTAAAGCAGTTGACCAAAGCACTGTCAAGTTTGGTTCTGGCGCTGGACCTAAGTTCTTTAATGTGTGTAAGAAACGGAACGAGCTTTTCGTAACTAATGGACGACCATCAAGACCTACACCACCGATTGATTCAGTTACCCAAGTTGGGTCTCCACTGAATAATTCGTTATAGTCAGGAGTACGAGCAAATTTCACTAGACGTAGTTTCATTACGAAATGATCTACTAGCTCTTGAACTTGTTGCTCTGTTAAAACTCCATTTTCTAAGTCTCTTTCAATGTAAACGTCTAAGAATGTTGATACTCTACCTAAGCTCATTGCAGCACCGTTTTGCTCTTTAATTGCAGCAAGGTATCCCAGGTATAACCATTGGAACGCTTCTATTGCGTTTGTTGCAGGTTTAGAGATATCGAACCCATAAATAGAGCCTAGTTCTTTTAATTCTTGAAGTGCACGATATTGCTCAGAGATCTCTTCACGTAAGCGAATCTTGTCTTCTGTCATAGCTCCTGTTAAGCTTGCAAAGTCTTTCTTTTTTGCTTCCATTAAGAAGTCCACACCGTATAATGCAACACGGCGATAGTCACCGATAATACGTCCACGACCATACGCATCTGGTAAACCAGTAATGATTCCTACTTTACGAGCTAGTAGCATTTCTGGAGTGTAAGCATCGAATACACCTTGGTTATGTGTTTTGCGGTAATCTGTAAAAATTCTTTCTACCTCTTTATCAAGCTCGTATCCGTAAGATTCAAGAGCACCTTTTGCCATACGAATTCCACCATAAGGCTGCATAGAACGCTTGAAAGGTACGTCTGTTTGAACTCCAACAATTTTTTCTTTTTCTTTATCTAAATAGCCTGCACCGTGAGAAGTGATCGTAGATACGATTTCTGTATCTAAATCATATACTCCCCCTCTTTCACGCTCTTCTTTTGTTAACTGCATTACTTGCTTCCATAGATCATTCGTTGCATCTGTAGCATCTGCTAAGAAGTTTTCATTTCCTTCATACGGACGATAGTTATCTTGAATGAACCCTCTAACATCTACGTCTTCTTGCCATTTACCAGATTTAAAACCTTCCCAAGCATTGGATTGTACTTTCGTTTCCATTTGTTACCCCTCCGTTTTCATACTTTACTTAACTTTTCCAACATTTATATGTTTATTACTGTGAGATACTTGTTAAATGAACATGTTCTTATTATCTCATAGAATAACAGTTATAAATGTTGACATTTCGTGATATCTTTCTGTCCAAATCGTGAACATTGCAATAATTAGTCAAAATATACTTGATGTGTATGTTTGTGAATTTGTGAAATTATTCACATTTACTATCTAACTTCAGTATAAAGTACAAAATGGTTCATAACAATATGAATTTGTGACACTTCTATGAATTTATAATACAGACCGTTTTTTTGACTAAAACAGACTAATTAAATAAAAAGTTATTTAAAATGAAATGAAAAAGACTCCGCTTGTATCAAGGGAAGCGGAGTCACAACGTGTTATAATATACATCTTTCTGTTACTGAAACTGTTTCTCCACTCTATGAAACAGATCCACATCCATCTCTCCATTTGCACAGGATTGTGTGTCAAAATCTATTCCTAATTTATCTTGAAAATCACTTCTTTTTTCTTCATAAAGAACTCCAGTTACTAAACCATCAAGTTCACGAACCTTCGCCAAGGCTTCATCACGATTTTCAAAAGGCTCATCAATTTTCGTTAATCGCTCTTTATAGAAATCGTACGTATTAATTTTATTAAACGTTACACACGGACTATAGATGTTGACATGGCTGAATCCTTTATGTTCAATTGCACGTTCAATAATATCCACCATTTGCTTTATATCTCCCGCAAATGCTTGCGCAACAAATGTTGCACCATTCACTAAGGATGTAGAAACAGGGTCCACTGGATACTCCTTGTTTCCTTCTTTCGTTGTTTTCGTTACGAATCCATGTTCACTTCTCGGGGATGTTTGACCTTTTGTTAATCCATATATGTTATTATCCATAACAATATAGGACATATCAATGTTTCTTCGAGATGCGTGGACGAAGTGACCAAGACCTATCCCATAACCATCACCGTCTCCACCTGATGCTATTACCTTTAACTTTTGGTTACCCATCTTTACACCCTGTGCAATTGGAACAGAGCGACCATGAATGGTATGAAATCCATTCGTCCTCACATACTCAGACACTTTTCCAGAACAGCCTATACCAGAAACAATTGCAAATTCATGAGGTTCATAGCCTAACTGTACAATTGCCTTTTGAATTCCTGCCATAATACTAAAGTGTCCGCAGCCTGGACACCAGGTTGGTTGGTCTCCTCGTAAGTCTTTTACCGTTGCCATGAAATCAGCTCCTTCACTTGTTTTGCAATCGTACGAACTGTAAATGGATCACCATCATATTGGGTAATTGCTTCTGCATTGTTATGAATTGGCATATGCTGTTTTAATAACTGTAATAACTGACCATGATAATTGTTTTCCACTGTTACAACTCGTTTTCCAGTTAATAAAGGCTCAAGCTTATCCGTAGGCAAAGGGTACAATTGTTGTATATGAAGATGGGAAGCACTTACTACCCCTTCTTCATTTAATTGCTTAATTGTCTCTTGAATCATTCCATAAGTTGATCCCATCCCCACGAGAACAATATCTGTTTCCCCGCCGTTATCATCATATTTAAATGGTTCTTGAATCATTGCATGACGAACTTTTTCAAGGCGTTTTCTCATCATCTGTATTCGATTTGTTTGGTCCTCTGATATATAACCACTTTCATCGTGTTCGTTAGAACTTGTGGTATGAACCGCATGAGGCATTCCTGGTAATGGTCTAGGAGATATACCATCTTCCGTAAACCGGTAGCGTTTAAAGTGAGTTTCTCCATACTCTTTCGCTTCTTCGTCTGTTATTAGTTTTCCACGGTCAATTTTTACACGAGCAGGATCAAAAGAAGGAACAGTCATTTTATTCATAGAAAGACCTAAATCTAGTCCAACAATAACTGGACATTGATATTTATCTGCAAGGTTGAATGCTTCTGCCGCTATATAAAATGCGTCTTCTATTGTAGCAGCATATAATACAATTCTAGGTATCTCCCCATGTGTTCCATAGATCATTTGATTTAAGTCACTTTGTTCATGCTTCGTTGGGAGTCCTGTTGATGGACCGCCACGCTGTGAGTTTACAATAACAATAGGAACTTCACTCATTCCCGCCATTCCCAGTGCCTCCGTTTTCAAACTAAGTCCAGGTCCAGACGTTGATGTCATGGCTCTCGTTCCACTGTAACTTGCACCTACTGCAAAACAAATACCTGCAATCTCGTCCTCCACCTGCATGACAGTACCTCCAACTTTCGGGAGTTCATCCGAAAGCCACTCCATTACCTCACTAGCAGGGGTAATTGGATATGCACTTAAGAAACGACAGCCCGCCATTAAACTCCCAAACGCGGTAGCCTCATTTCCTGAAATAAATAATTGATCAGAGACAGGTACAACACTCAATGCATTTATTTGATCCGATACATGCGTCTTGGTAAGCTCCACACCTTTCAGAACAGCCTCTTTATTAGACGCGATCACTTTCTCTCCTTTTTTTGCAAAAATATCTTCTATAAAACTATTTAATACTTCTACTGGTAACTCTACTAATCCAGCACTAATTCCTAAAGCAATCATATTTTTTGCTAAAGGATTTCCTAAATCTGTTGCAATCTTCTTTAAGGGAACAGTAAACTCAGTAAAGGATGTTCCATGGTCCGTTTGTTTTACTTCTACCAGGATCTCCTTACCTTCTTGTATTACTACGGCACCTTCATTTAAGTTAACCCCATTTTTTGTAAGCGTTTCCTTATCTAAACACAATAATATATCAATACCATCACCTGAATAATAATTACGTGTATCAGTAGCTTTGATCTTATAGTTCGTATGGCCGCCTTTAATTCGCGACATAAATTGCTTGTATGTGGATACAGAATAGCCATAGCGAACCAATGTTTTCGCAAATAGCTCCCCAGTAGAATCTACCCCTTCCCCTTGTTGTCCACCTACCATCCATTCAATTGACTGTCTCATAGATACCCTCCTTTAATAGATAGTGCTTCCATAGATTCAACTAATAGTTTTTTTAATGAAGTTGTGTGCAAGAAAAGCTACTAGAAAACACCTCCTATAGCAAAATAGAATTACATAAATTATACAAGAAATTACTCTAGTTGTCTGAAAAATTGTAATATTAAGTTTTTAAAGCTGGCGATAACTCTCCTTCTCGGTGTACTTGTTATGTGTTTGTTAGTTGGTATAAGGTGTGTGGGTAACATAGAACTAAACATAGATGATTAGTCTTAAGAAGGTAATTGTTTTTAAATAGGAGTATTGTTTATCTTGGTGGATTTTTAAAAAGGCTTTAAAAATTTTGGTTCTATTATAAAGATAATACATGAACTGTATGAAAATCAAATATTTTTCACTATAACACTTTTTTATTTATGATAAGAAGGCACGCGATACAGTAATACACAAATCCCATAACACTGCCTTCCACTAATATTTTTATTCATATTCATTAAGATTCACAATTATGCTTTGTTCCAACTCTTCATATAATTTTTCCTGCCTGTTCTAATAAAAATTTTGTTTATGTTTCATTTAATGCGAACTGTTTCTATCAGAGATAGTCTTGCACTCTTGATAATTTTCCATTAGGAAATTCACTAGTTGTTAATAACTTAACAATCACCTGTGCAACTGTTTCTGGTTGTAACAGCATCCCTTGTTCTTTGTAATCTATAAATTTATCCACTTGGGAGAAGTTTTCCACTGTTGTCGACCTAATTTGTTGTTGCATATTTGTATCAATAATTCCTGGTGCAAAAGAAGTTACCTTCACCGGATATTGTTTATTGGACTCCTCTATTCCTATTGTTTGACTAAACAAGTCGATACCAGCTTTTGATGCGCCATAACACCCCCAGCCAAAAATAGGGTTTTTCCCCGCTCCAGATGAAACATTTATGATTCTTTTTTCTACATCAAGTTGAGCTGTGTTTTTCATAAATTCTGAAACGAGAATCATTGGCGTTACTAAGTTTACTTGTAAATTTGTCGTAATCTCCTCTGGCTCACACTTTTCCATTGGCTTCATAGGATCAAGCATTCCCGCGTTATTAATGAAAGAAATACTATTTATGTTCGATTTATCTATTTTTGAAAAAATAGTTTGAACCAATGTAGCAACGTTAGACACATCACTTAAATCAAATTGTATATAATCTAATTTGACATTATTTTTTTCAGCGGTTTCTAGTAGTTGGTTATTCGATGATCTAGCAACACAAATTAAGTGGTAATCAGGCTTTAACAATGCTTTTACAACAGCTTCTCCCAGACCCTTTGAAGCTCCCGTTACGATAACATAATTCATTATTGGTATTCCTCCCATGAAAATTACTAGTTTTTTTATATACTAGCATATTTTTTGATGAAGATCGCTTGGTGACTTTCTTTATCTAGTATGGTTTTTCTGATATTTGAGGGGTTGTGCGAATGTTTCTGTGCGGTCCTCGCGGTTTGTGTGCGATCCAACCTTGTTTCTGTGCGATCCTCGTGATTTCTGTGCGATCCAACCTTGTTTCTGTGCGGTCCTCGCGGTTTGTGTGCGATCCAACCTTGTTTCTGTGCGGTCCTCGCGGTTTCTGTGCGATCCAACCTGGTTTCTGTGCGATCATCGCGATTTCTGTGCGATCCAACCTTGTTTCTGTGCGATCCTCGTGATTTCTGTGCGATCCAACCTTGTTTCTGTGCGATCAGCGCGGTTTCTGTGCGATCCAACCTTGTTTCTGTGCGATTCTCACGATTTCTGTGCGATCATCGCAATCTATGCATACTCTCAACTTTTATGCGCCAAACTCTCACCCACTATCTTTTTTCTAAAACATCAATACATAGAGTTTTCGCCACTGGTATTTTCTGCTATGATATAAGAAATTACTGTACATACATAATGTTTTCATATGAAGGAGGGCAGTTATGACAAAAGCCCACGCTTGGATGATAGTAAGATTTATCGCTTTCATTGCACTAACAATTGCAGGGTTATGGTTTTTCGGTTGGTTATTCACAGTTTCCTATCCATTCTGGATTGCAACCCTATTAGTTTGGATGTTCTTACCTTTAATTCGAATTATGCGGAGAAGAATAAAATTACCGAATGGACTAGCAGTACTGTTTGCATTACTTATAGGATTATCTACGTTAATAGCTGTATTTACAGGAATAATCTTTCTCATTATTATCGGTGTGAGACGAATTTCAAATAATGTGCCAGTTTGGATAGAGACTGCGTCAAAGCAAGTTCAGCTATTTTTTAATGAAACCATATTGCCAGTTTGGCACCAAATAACTGGATTTTTAGATACCTTAAACCCAGAGCAGCAACAAACCTTACAAGAAGGAATTACTCAACTAGGGTCTCAGCTTGCAGCTATGTTCGGTGAAATGGGTCAAAAGGTTGCAGATGCATTAGCTATACTTATTATGTTTGTTCCTACGTTTTTAATTGCGTTTCTGTTTGTTGCCATTGCCTTTTACTTTATTGGAAAAGAGTGGGACCCTGCTACAAAAAGAGTGTTGGATGCCTTTCCTGAATCTATGATAAAAAAAGGAAGAGAGTTCCGTCACATTTTTCAATATCGTGTATTTGGATATGTTCGAGCGCAAGTAATATTAATGGGTATCGCCTCATTAATCGTGTTAGTAGGATTAGCCATTTTGCGAGTGGAACAAGCTTTAACAATCGCCATCATCGTTGGGATAGCTGAAATCCTTCCGTATCTTGGGTCTGGAACTATCCTTATCCCATGGTTTGTTTACTTATTTATTACGGGAGATATTAGTATGGGAATCGGTCTAGCCATTGTTTATGGAGTGACAGTAGGTGTCCGTCAAACGATTGAGCCAAAAGTCCTTTCTTCCAGCATGAATCTGAACGCATTATCTGTTCTAATCTCCCTCTTTGTAGGATTGCAGATCTTTGGAATAGTAGGCTTGTTTATTGGGCCGTTTATACTTGTAATCCTTGTGATCCTAAAAGATATTGGAATGATGAAGGAAATCATTCACTTTATTCGTTATGGATTTAAAGAGGAAAGGGAGAAAGAAAAGGAAGATTTGTAAGATAAATTTAAGAGCCCCAAAATGTCAAACGATTTTCACAAATTACTACTTGCTGTGAGAATCGTTTTCATTTATACTTTAATTGATAATGATTATCATTAACATTTAGATCGAAGGAGTGATTCACATGGCATCTTTACTCGTAATTGGTGGAGATAAATTAGGATCAATACCAACACATTTAAAGGGGTTGGGGTTTCAAGAAGTTATACATATGGATGGGCGGAAAGTTCAAATGGTGAAAAGAGATATACCTGATCAAGTCGACCTTATCCTTGTTCTGACGGATTTTATAAACCACAATCTAGCGAAAAAAATTAAAGATAAAGCAACAAAAAAAGATGTACCTATCTGTTTTTCTCGTCGCTCTTGGTGTGCTATCTATCAAGCACTTACCACTTGCGAAGTCGCTTGTGAACATTGCCCATTTCTTAAATCATAAAAAAAAGTACACAGCAAATAGAGAGAATTGTGTACTTTCTCATACCATAGATTTATTTAATTCACGTGTCACTAGAAATGCATCAAACCTGTTCCCTATCATCCTCGACTGACATTTCTTGTTCTGCTACTTTATACTCGTAGATTAATGTATAGACAATTCTCAGTTCCCCATCTGATAATTGATCAATCAGGCGAAGGACATCCTCTTTTGTTACTGTCATGGCTGATCCCCCTCATGTAAGATATCCAACCTTCTACTCCATCTGTACCCTATATCGCACAACAACTAACCATTATCCTCAGAATATCTATAATTTAGACACAAAATCGTACGGGACCAGGTCCCGTACGATTTTGTGAACATCTTAAATTATTTTTTTGATGCTTCGATTTCTTCTACTAGCAACGAGAGTTCTTCCCAGCGTTCCATGGCACGCTCTAATTCTTCTTCTACTTTTTTCTGCTCATCATATAAGTCTCTAATCCGATCCAAGTCACTGCCTGCTTCGTGAATATCTTTTTCTAACTGTTCTTGTTTTTCTTCTAACTCTGCAATTTTATCCTCTATTCCATCCCATTCTTGCTGGTCTTTGTAGGATAACTTTTTTGGTTTACCCTTTTTTGTGTCCAGCTGGGAAGGAGGGCCCCCTTTATCTCCTTTGACAGCTTCGCTGGAAGCCCCTTGTTGTTTCGTCTCTTCCATATATTCGCTATACGAGCCAAAGTAACGTGATACGTTGCCAGTACCTTTAAAGACAAGCAAACGATCAACCACTCTGTCTAGGAAATAGCGATCATGGGATACAGTTATAACAACGCCAGGAAATTGATCTAGATAATCCTCTAACACTGTAAGGGTTTGAGTATCTAAATCATTCGTTGGTTCGTCTAAAAACAAGACATTCGGTTCTCCCATTAACACCTTTAATAAATAGAGCCTTCTTCGCTCTCCACCTGACAATCTGTTTAAATACGTCCACTGCATAGAGCGAGGAAATAAGAAGCGTTCTAGCATTTGCTCTGCCGTGATTACTTGACCATCTATTGTATGAACTACTTCAGCAACAGCTTTAATGTACTCAATCATTCGAAGGGAAGAATCTACTTCCTCATGATCTTGTGTATAATACCCAATCTTTACTGTCTCCCCTACTTCTACCTCACCACTGTCGGGAGCAACACGTCCTGCGATCACGTTTAAAAGCGTTGACTTTCCAGTACCATTTGGTCCAATAATACCTAGCCGTTCTCCAGGAACAACAAGGTAGTCAAGGTTTTGGAACAACGAATTATCTTCATAGGATTTACTTACGGAATGTAGCTCAATGACTTTCTTTCCTAAGCGAGTCGTGCCAATTGCGAAATCCACATCCCCTTTATCTGTTGCAAAGGTTTCGTCTTGAAGCTTCTCTACACGTTGAATTCTCGCTTTTTGTTTCGTGGTCCTTGCTTTTGCACCACGTTTTAGCCACGCTACTTCTCGCCGTAGTAAATTCTGTAGCTTTGTCTCGCGTTGACTTTCATTTTCTTCTCGTTCCGCTTTTTTTTCTAAAAATAATTCGTAATTGCCTTTATATTGATAGAGATTTCCTTGATCCAGTTCAAAAATTCGGTTCGTAACTCGATTTAAAAAATAACGATCATGGGTAATAAGAATTAAGGCACCACGATATTGAGCTAAAAATTGCTCTAGCCATTCGATCGTCACATTGTCAAGATGGTTTGTTGGTTCATCTAACAATAGTAAATCAACAGGTTGAATGAGGGCTTTTGCAATGGCAACCCGCTTTTTCTGTCCACCGGATAATGAAGTAACTTGCTTTGAGAAATCCGTAATTCCTAGCTTTGTTAATATTGTTTTCGCGACTGTATTAGCTTCCCACGCCTCGGCTTGATCCATTTTTTGTTGCGCATTAGTAACCTTTCTTTGTAATGCTTCATCCATTGGGTTTTTCTCAAGCGCAAGCAAAGCCGCTTCATACTCTCGCATCACACGCATGATCGTTGCTTCACCATAATAAACTTGTTCAAGAACGGTAAGCCCCTCTTTTAGTTCTGGTTCTTGAGGAAGGTATTCTATTTGGAAATCATTTGAGTGGATAAGTTCTCCACCTTCTTTTCCGTCTATACCAGCGAGAACCTTTAATAATGACGATTTGCCTGTTCCATTAACGCCAATTAAACCAATTCTCTCTTTTTCTTCCACCGTAAAGGAGATAGTATGAAACAACACTTTTTCCCCATATGTTTTATGTAAGTTTTCTACTCGTAAAACACTCATGTATTATCAATCCTTCTTGAAAAATAACGTTACACTCTATTGTATCAAAAAAAGTAGTAGGGCATATAAATTTGAAACAAAAAACTACTGTAACCCGTATATACTATTAGCTTGAATGATATCTTTCTTCGTAGTGGATTGTATGAGATGATAATGATATCATTTTCAAAGTACGTATTTATTTATTTCTAATTTGAGGTTCTGTTAAACAGCTATGTTGATGCGGTGTCCAACATTCAGGTTAACAACCCCAACCCTAAACTACATAGAGAGGTGATACTTATGCTACAAATGCTACTAATGAGTGCATTATTAGCACTATTATTTTTACCACTACAGATACAATGGTGGAAAATGTCCTTCTTTCGTAAATGGCTAGTGCCCAGGTACGTATTAGGATTTTTGTATGGGATGGCATTATTTTATATCGGGTTATTAGACCAGACGATAAATGCAATCATAACATACTACTTACCAATCATAGGTATTGGTTTGATAGCAGATAATTCCTTAGTTTTTTCATTTAAAAAGACGTTTAGAAAGCAATCAGCTGTTACAGGGGCTGGAGCAGGGGTCGTTTTACTTGCTGGATTCTTCATTTTCTGGGCGATCCAACCACTATTTCTAGCCGATGTAAAATATAATATTGCTGGTGGAGAAGAAGTTACTGTAGAGGAACTTAGTCCTGTCAGTGAACAGAACATTCCTGTTGTTCCATTGAACTTCGCACGGTATCGTTCCGATGTGTTAATGGGTCAATTGGATAACCCGGCTTTTTATAACTTGGGCCAAACAAGAATACAACGTATGGATGGATCTCTCTATTGGGTTACTCCCATTGAATACGATGGATTCTTCCGTTGGATGAGGAGCGATGCTGCACCAGGATATATTATCGTAAGCGCAGAAAATGCAAGGGCGGAACCAGAGTTAGTATTGCACGACATGACATATGTTCCTTCTGCTTTTTTCCATGAAAATCTTGAACGTCACGTTCGTTTAGCATATCCTGATGTTCTCATGCTAGATACAACGTTTGAAGTAGATAGTGATGGGAATCCTTATTACATTATAAGCTACGGTCATTATACAGAGTTTCGCCGTATCGCTGATGTTGATGGTATCGTCATTGTTGACCCTGCTACAGGAGAAATGGAACAATACGATAAAGAAGATGCACCTGAGTGGGTGAATCGTATTTACCCTCCTCACATTGCTGATGAACGAAATGAATGGTTTGGTGTATACAAACACGGACTAATTAATCGTTATATCGGCCGTGAAGGGTTAACACAGCCTACTTCATGGGGTGTTGAAGATTCTGTTACTGCAGTTATTGACCGTGATTTAAATCAGAATTGGTTTACCGACCATATGCGTCTAGTAGGTGAAGGTCAAAATTCCAATTCCATGGTTGGATTCACCATGTTTGATTCACGTACTGGTGAACTACGCTATTTCCGTGATGCTTCTGGTATGTTAAACGGGCGAACAGCAATGAATCTTGCTGAACGCACATTTGTTCGTGATGATTACGTTGCTGGGGCTCCTACCCTATATAATATTTATGGTCAATACACATGGGTTGTTCCTTTAATGGACCGTAATGCTGTATTACGTCAAATCATGCTTGTTAATGCAAGCAGTGAAAGTGTGTATGGTTATGGAGATACAAAACGAGAGGCATTTGGAGCATATCAGTTAGCTTTATCTTCTCGTGGTGATGATAATGTGGTTCCTGGCGAGCTTACAGACCTAGTAGAGATTACAGGTACTGTAGAACGGGTGTATAAGTGGGATCGTGAGGACAATGTGACAGTTAGAATTTTGCTCGAAGGCTCCAATCGAATTTTCACAGTAAATGCATCTTCATTCCCTCGCTCCGTATTCATTGAGCCAGGAGATGAAATCACCATTTCCTTCATGGATTCTGGAGAAGAGATTCAGCCAATTGAAGAGTTGGAATATTAATTATTTAGCTAGGATATTATTTTGTATCCTAGCTTTTCTATTTTTAAAAACATTGAACTAGTCAAATTATTACATAAATATACATTATTCTCTGTCAGTTTTTCTGACACACCCGACCTTTTTCTTTCTTATTATGGTACTGTATGAAAAAGAAAAGAGTCTATTATAGGAGGCTTAGGGTATGTTACAACTTTTAAAGAAATCGTTTGGAGGGGCAAACCGTCAAAAAGAAGAGGAGGAAGTAAAAAGTGATCATGATGTATTACATTTTATTAACGAATCTCAAGTAGTTTCTGATCAGATGATAGCAGCTGTGGAAGAGGTAAACGGAGCTATTAGTAGATTGAAACAAATTGCTGATCAATCTACGAAAGAAGGCATGGTTCTAAAGGAGAACAGCTATCAATCTATGGAATTGATTGAGGAAGCCTTTTCGTCACTACACCAGGTTTCCGCTACAGCAGAAAAAATAAAAGCGTTCGCTACAAGTATGAGCCAAGAGAGTAATGAATCAAAGGATATTGTCACAGACGTCCGTGCATCATTAACTACAACGAACGCAGTTATGGAAGAATTGAAATCCTACAATGAAACAATGGACCTTCGAATCCGTGATTTAGCAAACCAGACCTCAAAAATTGACGAAATCAACCAGCTAATTAAAGAAATTGTTTCTCAAACATCGTTACTTTCTTTAAATGCATCCATCGAGGCTGCAAGAGCAGGTGAACATGGACGAGGATTCTCCGTAGTAGCTAAGGAAGTAAGAAAATTAGCAGATGAAAGTCATGCAGCTGTAGAAAGGTCTTCTACTATTTTGTCCGCCATTGAGAGAAGTGTCGATGATGTTGTAGCCTCCGTAGAAATTGAAAAGACGGCAGTCTCTAAGGGGATAAGTGAAGTTACTAAGATAAACGAAAGAATTGACCGTATTTATGAAAAAATTGTAAGGGTTAACGACTATGTTATCCATACTGAGCGCGATAGTATTGATCAGTCTACTATGACAACGAAAACAACAGAAAAAATTGAGCTAGTTGTAGAAAGTGTAAAAGAAACGCTTACTTATGTGGAAAAAACAGTGGATGAAATGTATTCTCAACAAAATCAAGTTCAACATTTAGAGTATGTTAGTGAGGGCTTACAAAATACCTCTGTCTCCTTAGGACAATCTATTCGCAACCTTGGAATTGTCCAAGAATCAAACGTTGGTGATATATATATTGCAGCAATACAACAGGTGTTGAAGGAAGTTTCTGAACGAGAGGAATTACAATCTTTACGCACATTAAATCATGAACATGTACTAAGTAAATACTTAGAAGATACAAATGAGATGGAAGCAATTTGGTCCAATCGAACAGATGGCTCTTTTATTTTTTCAAAACCAGAAGCTGGTTTGTTTAACGGAAAGCAACGAGACTGGTGGAAAAAAGCGATGAAAGATGAGCTTTATATATCTGACTGTTATATTTCAGCTATTACCAAAAAACCATGTATTACTTTATCAAAATCTATAAAGAATGACCAAAATGAGATCATTGGTGTTGTAGGAATGGATATACGGGCAGAGTAAAATATAAAGGTACCTCTATATTGAATAAGACGCTGGACCATAATGAAAGTGTAGAACTGAGAAGCCGAACAATTTGTAGCCTTAGCGAAGTATATTTCCGTAGCGAGTAGTAAATACAGTTATCATTTCGTTCGGCCATCACCGTGATGAAAATACTTTTGTTCCAGCCTCTTTCTTTATAAAAGAGGTTGGATAGAAGGTGTTTCCCTCTTTCCAACCTCTTTTTTTATCCTAACAGTCGATGATACAATGTCTTTGCTTCTGATATGTCGTTCGTACCATGAACAAGCACCCGACCATCTTTGAAAAATACCATGCGCTTTTCACCCATTGTAAAAGAAAGTAAATAAGGGTTTTGTTCTATTGTTCCTTCCTGAGAAGACAATGTATGTTTCAACTGGTTCAGATCTCGTTCCATTCTTTTCGGTGGTCGAATCTGAACCGTGTTTCGACCACATAAAACAGTGGACTTTGTTTCCTGATCGTATGATAAAAATGGATACGTAGGTTTCTCACCACAAGAAAGACAATTAGCTTTTTTTACTTTTTGAACGTTAATAGCCATGAAATCATTTTTCCAAAGATCAAAGGATATTAGTTTATTACGTAATGATGCTTTGTCATCTACTAGAAGTTTTAGCACTTCTGTTGTTTGATGTGCTACAACCATTTGAACTGCTGGACTAATAACACCAGCAGTATCACACGTTGCTCCTCCCAGAGGAACAGTTTCTAGAAGACAGTTTAAACAAGGAGTTTCACCAGGTATAATTGTGTAGCTCAATCCGTAACTACTAACACACGCTCCATAAATCCATGGAATGTTATACTTTTGTGAAATGTCATTAATAATAAGACGTGTGTCAAAATTATCAGTTGCATCCACAATTACATCGACACCTTCAACAAGCTGCTCTAGCTCTTCCTTCGTCACGTCCATAACAAGAGCTCTTACATCTACGTCAGAATTAACTTCGTTTAAACGTTTTTTCGCCGCTACCGCCTTTGGAATTCTATGGATGGCATCTTCTTCTGTATATAGCTGTTGACGTTGTAGGTTACTAAACTCCACATAATCACGGTCTACAATCGTTACTGTTCCCACACCAGCTCGGACTAAGTTTTCACTGTTTCCTGTTCCTAGGGCTCCAGCTCCTATCACAAGAACATGCTTAAGTTGAATTTTCTGTTGCCCTTCTTTTCCTATTGGTGAAAATAATTCTTGTCTTGAATAACGATTATTCACGCCTACACGCTTCCCTTCGTAATCAACCACCACCAACAAACCGAACAAGTTCAATTTTATCTCCATCCTGAATTTCTGTTTTTTCGTGAACTTGCTTGTCAATGATGCTTTCATTTAATTCTACAATAACAACTTGTTTATCTAATTCAAAATGAACTAATAAGTCTGTAATAGTTTTTACGGATACAGGGAGTTCACTCTTCTTTCCATTCACTTGAACTTCCACATTATTTCCCCCGTTCTATATAAGATTTTATCATAGTTACTGGATCTTTCGCTTCGAGTATCCCTGACATTACTGCGACACCTTTCGCGCCTGCTTCTAATGTGTCTTTTATATTTTCTGGTGTGATTCCGCCGATAGCAATGACAGGGATCGTGATTAGTTCTGTTAATTGCTTCAGTTGTGATGTACCTTTTGGTTCTAAGTTTGGCTTTGATTTTGATGGAAAAATATGTCCATATAGCAAATAATCAGCACCGTTTGCTTCAGCTATCTTCGCTTCTTCTACAGAATGGACAGATGTCCCAACTTTTAGGGTAGGAAAAGTTTGTTTCACTCTCTCCACGGAAAGGCTGTGGTACGCTAATTGCGTTCCCGCAACCTGAAAGGCAGCTGCAACATCTACACGATCATTCACCATTATTTTGGACTTAGGAACCCCTTCACGGAGAAGCAGTTCTATACCATTTGCAAGTTGGTTAGCAGTCAGTTGCTTTTCTCGCAAATGAAAATATCTAACATACGGCTCTAACATCCCTGCCTTTATGGCAAACTCCTCTAATGAGAGCTTTCCATTCGAGATAAGGTGAAATTCCCATTTTTTTGTATTAGCCATATCCGCACACCAACCTCATTTCAAAAGTTCACAAAACCTTCCAGGACCCAAAACCTTCCAGGACCTGGTCCCCGAAACTTTGTTCCGGGACCAGGTCCGTGGCAAATTTGTGTCAGACTAGCTCCCAGTCTTTCAATACTGGCTGATAACCCCTTGATTTAAGTAATTCTTTTATTTCTTCTACTGATCTATCATCTGAAATCTCAAATTGACTTTGCGTTACATCTGGCTCTGAGTAACCACCTACAACTGTAGATGAAGCCGCAGACATTTTTGTTACTCCTAACGGAAGTAACGAGTCTCTGAATTCAGGCGTTTCTCTTGTAGAGATATTAATACCTGATCTCGGTAAAAACAGTCGAACTGCTAGCATCGCTTGAACAAGATTTTTATCAGAAACGATTACTTTCGGCTGGAAGCTTCCTGCATGAGGACGCATACGTGGGAACGATACCCCTACTTCCGCCTCTAAAAATTTCTGTTGTAAGTAATTTGCATGAAGACCAGTAATATAGCTTTCTTTTCTCCATTCGTCCATTCCTAGTAATGTACCAATGTTCAACGAACGAAGACCTGCTTTTGCTCCTCGCTCAGGAGTATCTAAGCGGTAGCGAAAATCTCTTTTCGGTCCCTTCACATGGATATCACGGTAAATCTCTTCGTTATATACTTCTTGATACACCGTAACTCCATCGACACCGTGCTTAAACAATTCTTCATACTCCTCTTGATCTAACGGCTGTATTTCTACTGCGATAGAAGAAAAGTATTTTCGTAACACTTGCAAGCTTTCTTTTAAATAATCAACAGAAGAATGTTGCTTGGATTCTCCTGATAATAAAATAATGTGCTTAATTCCCATGCTAGCGATAACCTTCGCTTCCCGTTCTACCTCTTCCATCGATAAACGGCGGCGTGGGAAATCATTATTTAAACTAAAGCTACAATATTTACAAATGTTCACACAGTAATCCGATAAATACAACGGAAGGTATAGCTGCATCGTTCTCCCGAAGTGCTGTACCGTTAATTGGTGTGCCTTTTGTGCCATATCTTCTAAATAGTTTTCCGCTGCTGGTGATAGTAGCACAAAGTAATCTTCTTCCGATAATCGTTCTTTTCCTAAAACTCGTTCTACATCTTTCCCTGTCACGGATTGAAACATTTCATCAAATGGTAAATCTTTTATTTCAACAAACTTTTCGTAAAAACTCATTGTATACCACCTTTTCGTTGGCTGTATGGTCTTTCTCATTTTCAAAGTTATTACATTCTTTTTTAAATCTACCCTGAAAAAAGCGTGTATCAGAATATCTAGAAATACTAACTTTGTTGGTTTGTATTCCTTCGTTTCAGCCCATTCGCTTTCCTAGGGGAGCTGCCGAGTCTTCTACACTACTCCGTGCTCCGAAGTCTCGCCTCTACTCTGCTTCCCACTGGAGTCTCGCTGACTTACGCTCATTGCATATATAGTTAAGAGTACTAACTCCTATTTTTCCAGAGGTATTTTCATCATACATGGCGCAATTTTCACTTTCATATATACCTAAAGGTTCTCTACAAGATAATCCTATCCCAAGAACCCTGTTAATGGAGATGATGCATGTGCTTTCATGGAAACAGGCCCTAATCCTGATAGGTAGCCAATTCGCCCTGCTTTTACAGCTAAATCAAAGGCTCTTGCCATCTGAACGGGGTCTGCCGCTGTAGCGATTGCTGTGTTAACTAAGACAGCATCTGCTCCCATTTCCATTGCTTCCGCAGCTTCTGAAGGTTTCCCGATACCTGCATCTACAACGATAGGTAGATCCATTTCATCAATCATGATCTGAATCATTTCCTTCATACGAATTCCTTTATTTGACCCAATTGGAGCACCTAATGGCATAATTGCCGCCGCTCCTGCATCTCTCATGCGTTTTGCTGCCATTAAGTCAGGACTCATGTATGGTAAAACTACGAACCCTTCTTTTGCTAAAACTTCTGTTGCTTTCGTCGTTTCTTCATTGTCAGGTAGTAGATATTTGTGGTCAGAGATAACCTCAATTTTTATCCAATTTCCCATCCCAACAGCTTTTGCTAATCTTGCAATACGAATAGCTTCTTCTGCGGTTCTTGCTCCAGACGTGTTTGGCATTAGGGTAATGTGATCAGGAATATCTGTTAAAATATCCTCTTCCTTAGCTTCCATGTTGACTCTTCGTAATGCTACTGTTACAACTTGTGATTCGGAAGCAGTGATCGCTTCTCCCATTTGTTTATGGTCGGCAAATTTTCCTGTCCCTACAAACAATCTATTATGTAACTCTTTCCCTCCGATAGTTAATACGTCTTTCATATTTACTCCTCCGTTCTGAATTTAGGTTCACCATGAAAATAAGCTTACCAGTGTTAAGAAAGTCTAACTAGTACTACTACTTTGTTGAAATTGTTTTACAGTCGTCACTACCCAATCCCTCAAACGTACTAAAAAAGCTCGCCAGTGAGGGGCGAGCTTGATGAACAAGTTAATGTATTCAAGTCGCTTCCCTACGTTGGTGCTAACCAAGTCAGGTTCAAAGGGTCGGATTTTCCTCTCAGCCATATTTATGGCACCCCTAGCATAAAAAATATGAAATTATCAAACTTACAACTCTCATGATAACAAACTAATGAACTCTTGTGAACAATTTAGAACGAATGGATATATATGTAAGGACCTTCTCGCAGTTTCTTCAATTGAGACATTATTTAGAGACGTGTATACTTATTGAGTAAGTTTTATCATAATAGGAGGCTTCTCAGTGGAATTTAAACCTAAAGCAATTTTTTTAGATATGGACGGTACCATATTAAATCATTACAATAAAGTAAGCATACATACGAAAGAAATTATTGATCAATTACGGAAAAAAGGATTCTTAGTTTTCATCGCAACAGGTAGATCTTTCGATGAAATTGAAGGAGTCGTACCATCTGGTTTTCAAGTAGATGGATATATTACGTCCAACGGAATGGCTGGATATGTCGAGAAAAAAGTAGTATTCGAGCATTCACTTTCCCGTAAATTGGTAGAGAGAATTGTTGAAAAGGCTGGAGAAAATAATGTTTATTATGAGCTCTTTCCATACGGAAGTGATCGAATTACTTTAAAACGAGATAAAAGCTTTATGGAAGATGAAATTAGTGATCCAAAACCAGATGGTGTCGGAATTAATGAATGGCTTTCACGAAAACAAGCAATGAAGGAAGAAATTGCTTGGACGAATACAATCGAAGGAACAACATTTTCGAAGTTTTACTTTTTTGCAAGAACGAAAGAAAAAATTAATAACTGGAAAAATGATCTTGATAAGATAAAACAAGAAATACCTTTTACTACCTCTACTTCCTCTCAACATAATGTAGAGGTTATGGTGGCAAACGTGAATAAGGCCTCCGGTATTAAGGAAATGTTAGCTTATTTTAATCTAACTGGTGCAGAAATTATGGGAATCGGTGATAGCGACAATGATATACCGATGATTGAGTTTGTTACCTATTCTGTTGCCATGAAAAATGCACCCGACCATATTAAAGAACGTGTAGACGAGGTTACAGAATTCACTTGTGACGAAGATGGGGTATATCACTATCTTAAAACTAAATTCAATCTATAACAAACTATCCCACTCAAGAAAAATATTTTCTATTCCTTTCATGTATATGATACGATAAAAGAAATTCATAAGTCTCCACTAGGGGTGCCGACGAAGCTGAGACAAGGACATAAGCCTTGATCCCTTATAACCTGATCTAGGTCATTCTAGCGTAGGGAAGTGGAACGGATAAACGCATGAGAACATGTAGTATATAGTTATTTACATGGACAACGCATTCTTACACCGTTCCGTGATGGGACGGTGTTTTTTACATAGCGTTACAGAATATGATCAACGAGAGGATGGAACAATTATGATAGCAAGAGCATTGACAATAGCAGGTTCAGATAGTGGCGGTGGCGCCGGCATTCAAGCGGATCTAAAAACATTTCAAGAGCTGCAAGTGTTTGGAATGTCTGCAATTACAGCTATCACAGCACAAAACACATTAGGAGTACAAGGCGTATATCCTGTTGCAGCAGAGGCGTTGAATCAGCAAATTACTTCTGTAGCGGAAGATATTGGAGTAGACGCAGTAAAAACTGGAATGCTTTTTGATGAAGAACGTATACGGCTTGTTGCTGAAAAAATTCGTTTTTACAATTGGAAAAATGTCGTAGTAGACCCTGTCATGATAGCAAAGGGTGGTGCTTCTCTACTAACAGAAAATTCAACAAAGGCACTTATTGAGGACCTTCTTCCTCTTGCAACGGTAGCTACCCCTAATATTCCAGAGGCGGAGGCAATTACAGAACGAAACATAGAAACATTAGAAGATAGAAAAAAGGCTGCCAAAGATTTCCTTCGTATGGGCGTTAGAGGCGTAGTTATTAAAGGTGGGCATGACGTAAATAACGATACAACTGTAGACCTTTACTTCGATGGTGAAAACTATTATTACTTTGAGTACCCAAGAGTCGATACAAAAAATACACACGGAACTGGTTGCTCCTTTGCATCAGCAGTGACAGCGGAACTAGCAAAAGGGCGGACAATGCTTGAAGCAATTGAACAGGCAAAACACTTTATTCATTTAGCAATTCAACATTCCCTAAATATCGGTGGGGGGCATGGTCCAACACATCACGGAGCTCACCGACAATTTGAAAACAACGTTGAGGTGAAAACATGGCAAGAATCAATATAGACCAGATGCGAGACTTTCTTAAGGTGTATTTCATTGCAGGAAGTAATAACTCGTCCAATCCCATTTCAGATGTGCTTCAGCAAGCAATTAAAGGTGGAATAACCATATTCCAGTATCGTGAAAAAGGAAGTAACGCATTAACAGGAGAAGAAAAAATAGCGTTAGGAAGAGAACTTAAGGAAATTTGTATGGCGGCAAACATTCCTTTTATTGTTAATGATGATGTGGAATTAGCATTGGCACTCGATGCAGACGGTATCCATATAGGACAAGGAGACGGAAACGCCTCGGAAATACGCCATAAAATTGGCGATAAAATCCTTGGCATATCTGCTCATTCTTTGGAAGAAGCACAGCGTGCATTAGCGGTTGGAGCAGATTACTTAGGAGTTGGTCCTGTTTTTCCAACCACAACGAAAGATGATACCGAGGAAGTTTGTGGTCCTCAGTTTATCGCACAATTGCGTTCTGAAGGTGTAGAAGCACCTATCGTAGCTATTGGAGGAATTACAAAGGAGAACGCTCCTGAGGTAGTTTCTGGTCGCGCTGATGGGTTAGCTATCATTTCCGCTATTTCGAAAGCAGCTGATCCCGCTGACGCCGCAAAGCAATTACAATTGATTTGGGAATAAATATAGGAAAACCTAGCGGAGAGTATTATGAATGCCCACGCTAGGTTTATCTTTTTATTGTTCTTCACTGAAAATAAGCGAGTTTGTAGGTCTCACCTATATTTTCCTCGGTGGCCCCTCTCCTCTATTTAACATTTCCGCTGTCTTGTATGCATCTACCATTCCATAAATCCAAAATAAGGGATATGTAATGATTCCAATTAACACTGCTATTAATAATGCATTAATAAATTGAATCACCATAAACAGGACGCCTTTACCTATTTGCCCGTTATAGATCTGCCCCAACCCTGTCCATACGGCACTTAATACTGCTGCTAGCCCCGGACTTTTCGGTGGTACATGGTAACTCATTTTCACTCCCCCTCTCCCAATCAAGGATCATCTTGTTCACCCTATATCTCTTTTAAGAAATATATACTTGGAGGTTGGAATTATGCATATATTTTTGAAAATCATTGTTGGTAATTTAATTTGACAGGGTCGAACGCACAGAAACGTGGTTCGATCGCACAAAAATCGCGTGAATCGCACAGAATCGTGGTTCGATCGCACAGAAATCGCGTGAATCGCACAAAATCGTGGTTCGATCGCACAGAAATCGCGTGAATCGCACAAAATCGTGGTTCGATCGCACAGAAATCGCGTGAATCGCACAAAATCGTGGTTCGATCGCACAGAAATCGCGTGAATCGCACAGAAACGTGGTTCGATCGCACAGAAATCGCGAGAATCGCACAAAACGTGGTTCGATCGCACAGAAATCGCGTGAATCGCACAAAATCGTGGTTCGATCGCACAAAAACCTAGTTTACACACCTAAAAAAACCGCACAAAGTGCAAAAAAAAACTGCCATCATGACCAAAAGATCACAATAACAGTTTTCATAACTTATCTTAACGAGTTTTACGGCTTCTTCTTTCATCTCTTCTTCGATCGTCACGTCCGCCACCAGAACGTCCTGATCCACCACGGCCACCGCCGCTACCAGAAGCTGAACCAGTACTCGCTCCTGCACCAACAGCTACACGGTCACGCTCTTTTTTCGGTCCACGCTTCTTTGCGTTGATGCGAGGGCCACCGCCACCGCTACCACCACGATCACCACGTTTACGTCTTCCACCGCCACCATCACGTTGCGGTTTATGCTTCGAACGAACCGGTGCTTCACCAGTAATTTTTACTTGGGACTTGCTCGGTTCCTTCGTAATTAATTTCAAAGCGGCTGCAACTAATGCAACTGGATCCTGCTCTGACAATAATCTTTTCGCTTCACCAGTCAATTTTTGCGCTTCTGAACTATCAATTGAACTTACCAATAATTCAACAGCTTGCTGATGACGACCACGAAGAGCATCATTATAAGACGGAGCATCCACTTTCTTCATTTGCTGCTTTGTAGATTGCTCAATATATAAAAGATGGTCTTTTTCCTTAGGAGTCACAAAGCTGTAAGAAATCCCTTTCTTCCCAGCACGACCAGTTCGCCCAATACGGTGAACATAGCTCTCATGATCCTGAGGTAAATCAAAGTTAATTACATGGGAAACATCATTTACATCAAGCCCACGTGCCGCAACATCTGTCGCAACCATCACTTCAATAGTACCACGCTTAAATTTACGAATAACCTGATCACGACGTTCCTGCTTCATATCACCATGAAGCCCCTCTACGCCGAAACCACGAATACTCAAAGATTCCGTAAGCTCATCAACACGACGCTTCGTACGCCCGAAAATAATCGCAAGTTCTGGCGTCTCCAAATCAAGCAAGTTACACAATACATCAAACTTATCCTTCTCAGGCATAACAATGTATCTCTGCTCGATATTTTCCACCGTTAAGTGCTTCGCTTTCACAGCAACATTAACTGGACTTTTCATAAAACGATCAGCAATACTCTTTAGTTTAGGAGGCATTGTTGCGGAAAACAACATTGTATGTCTCTCAGAAGGTACTTCCGCTAATATTGTTTCAATGTCCTCAATAAAACCCATGCTCAACATTTCATCCGCTTCATCCAAAATAACTACACTTAGGTACTCAGGACGAATCGTTTTTCTTCGCATATGGTCCATGTAACGACCAGGTGTTGCTACAATAATTTGTGGACGCTTCTTCAATGCAGTAATCTGCTTATGAATTTCTTGTCCACCATAAATCGCTAAAGAATGAATACCTTTTACTGATCCTAGCTTGTTCAACTCCTCAGATACTTGAATAGCAAGTTCTCTTGTCGGTGTTAAAACTAATGCTTGAGGATGTTTGTTCTCTGTATTAATTTGTTCTACACACGGGATTCCGAAAGCTACTGTTTTCCCAGTTCCAGTTTGAGCTTGACCAATGATATCCTTACCTTCTTTTGCAATTGGGATAACCTTCTCCTGGATTGGTGTTGTTTCTGTAAACCCCATTTTCTCAATCGCTCTGACAATCGACGGTTCAATGTTTAACTCTTGAAATAGTGCCAATATTTATTTCTCCTTTACTTATCGCATTTTTTCTATACGATCTGTGAACATTTTTTATAATGTATCTATATCTTCGCTTATTATTTATCCAATGAAAAAAGCTTATTCTCTCTATATGGAATAAGCTTAAAAATCGAAGTCGATGTTCTTATTCGTATAAAAAAGGATTTCGCTATTTTATCAGTGCTTAACGCTGAATAGCGATGAATGCAATTCTTTTAACTTGTCTACTCTACCACACATTGCCAAAATTAGCGAATTGTTTTTTTATGGAAATACTTAGTACCTCCTTAAAAGTTCCGCTTTTCACTCCAACGCACCTTTCAGAATACTTTTTCCTCCTGAAAGGTGCGATCTACTCTCTAGCGCACCTTTCAGAGAGCTTTTTCCTCCTGAAAGGTGCGATCTACGCTCTAGCGCACCTTTCAGAGAGCTTTTTCCTCCTGAAAGGTGCGATCTACGCTCTAGCGCACCTTTCAGAGAGCTTTTTCCTCCTGAAAGGTTCGATCTACGCTCTAGCGCACCTTTCAGTGAACTTTTTTCTCCTGAAAGGTTCGATCAACACTCTAGCGCACCTTTCAGTGAACTTTTTTCTCCTGAAAGGTGCGATCTACGCTCCAACGCACCTTTCAGAGAGCTTTTTCCTCCTGAAAGGTGCGATCTACGCTCTAGCGCACCTTTCAGAGAGCTTTTTCCTCCTGAAAGGTTCGATCTACGCTCTAGCGCACCTTTCAGAGAGTTTTTCCCTCCTGAAAGGTTCGATCTACGCTCCAACGCACCTTTCAGAGAGCTTTTTCCTTCTGAAAGGTGCGATCTACGCTCTAACGCACCTTTCAGAGAGCTTTTTCCTCCTGAAAGGTTCGATCAACGCTCTAGCGCACCTTTCAGAGAGCTTTTCCCTCCTGAAAGGTGCGATCTACTCTCTAGCGCACCTTTCAGAGAGCTTTTTCCTTCTGAAAGGTTCGATCTACGCTCTAGCGCACCTTTCAGAGAGCTTTTTCCTTCTGAAAGGTTCGATCTACGCTCTAGCGAACCTTTCAGAGAGCTTTTTCCTCCTGAAAGGTGCGATCAACACTCTAGCGAACCTTTCAGTGAACTTTTTCCTCCTGAAAGGTGCGATCAACACTCTAGCGCACCTTTCAGAGAGCTTTTCCCTCCTGAAAGGTGCGATCTACGCTCTAGCGCACCTTTCAGAGAGCTTTTTCCTTCTGAAAGGTGCGATCAACGCTCCAACGCACCTTTCAAAATACTTTTTCCTCCTGAAAGGTTCGATCAACACTCTAGCGCACCTTTCAGTGAACTTTTTTCTCCTGAAAGGTGCGATCTACGCTCCAACGCACCTTTCAAAATACTTTTTCCTCCTGAAAGGTTCGATCAACACCATTGCGCTCCTTTCAAAATACTTTTTCCACCTGAAAGGTGCGATCAACACTCTAGAGCACCTTCACAGTTCCACTTCCCAACTATATTTCAAACGAAACTAAATCTCCAACAACTCTTCTATATCCTCTTTACTTAAGGAGGAGATCATCGTTTCTCCTGGTTGGATTACCCGGTCCAACAATTCTCTTTTTTGTTCTTGAAGTTTATGGATTTTTTCCTCGATGGTACCTGTTGTAATGAGCTTTGTTACTTGGACCACATTTTTCTGACCAAATCGATAAACACGATCTGCCGCCTGTTCTTCCACTGCAGGATTCCACCATGAGTCAAACAAGATTACCGTATCTCCTCCTGTTAAATTCAAGCCGGTTCCTCCAGCCTTCAACGAAATTAAGAAGAGATCTTTTTCTCCATTATTAAATCGGTCAGCTAATTCCACACGATCACGCGAAGGAGTGGAACCATCTAAATAGTGATAATCCCAACCATAAACCTTTAAGCGCTCTTTAATAAGTCCTAGCATTTGGGTAAACTGACTAAACAATACAACACGACGTCCGGATGCTACCGCCTCTTCTAAATACTCGAATAGTCGGTCCATTTTGCCTGATCCGCCACTATAATCCTTCATAAACAAAGCTGGATGACAGCATATTTGGCGTAACCTTGTTAAGCCAGCCAAAATTTTCATGCGATTTTCCTGCAATGTTTTTGAATCAATCGCTTCCTTTGCATCATTTCGAATTAGTCGTAACTGTGCAAGATACACCTTCTTCTGCTCTTCTGTAAGCTCTGTATATTGTACAGATTCCATTTTGTCAGGGAGCTCCGTCAATACATCTTTTTTCAAACGACGAAGAACAAAAGGACGAATGCGCTTAGCAACCTTTTCTTGCTCCATGGCTTTAAAAGCTGTTTTATTTTTGAATAATCCAGGTAGCACTAAGTCAAAAATAGAGTGTAGCTCATTTAGTGAATTCTCAATTGGTGTTCCACTTAATGCAAAAGCTTGCTTGGCCTGTATTGCCTTTACTGCTTTTGATGTTTTGGTCCAATCATTTTTTACATATTGAGCTTCATCAAGAATCAAGGTGGAGAAGACCTTATCACGATAGGCATCAAAATCCCGTCGAATGAGTGGATAAGATGTAATAATGATATCTTTGTTATCCATCACAGCAATAGCTTCTTTCCTCTCTTCCACAGAGCCACTCACTACTACCGTTGAAAGCTCTGGAGAAAAACGCTCAATTTCTTTTTGCCAATTGTAAACCAAGCTGGATGGACAAATAATCAGGGTCGCCCCTAACATCCCTTCTTGCTTTTTATCCACAAGATACGTAATCATTTGTAGTGTTTTCCCTAGCCCCATGTCATCTGCTAGTATTCCACCGAATCCATAGTGAGATAAGGTTTTTAACCATTTAAACCCTGTTTTTTGATAATCACGCAATATTGGGTCCAGTTCTTCTGGAATAATTGCTTCCACTTCTTCTGGATGTAGCATTCTTTCTAACAAACTTCGAAACGCTTTTCCCTTTTTTAAAGCAAAACCATAGTTTTCCGAAAGTTGAAATGCCTTCATCATCGGTATTTTCGTTTGATGTTGTACTTGAGATCGTGATAAATCAAGGTCAGCAAGCATGCCCTTCATTTGTTGAAACTCATCATCTTCCAAGTTTAGAAACGAACCACTAGAAAGCTTATAGTACTTTTTGTTCGAAAGTAATGCTTGTAAGATTTCATCTATCTCCCGTTCATCGATTCCTTCCATTTGGAATTCCACATCTAGTAAATTTAATCGTTCATCCGCTTCCACCTTAATAGAAGGCCGTTCTGGTGGATCGTATATTAATCCTTTTACTCTCGTTGTAGCGAAAACATCAAGCCACTCCGACAATAATGGTAAATCCTCCATAACAAAATCTAGTATCTCATCAAAGTCTTCTAAATAAAGCTCACGACCATTGTACTTAAACGGAACTTTCTCCACATGAGACAAGAGAAAGTATTCCTTTTCCATATCACGAACGGTAACCCGCCCAGAGTAAGGTTGTGGGGGATCAAATGGAGAATATTGCTCGTCCCCATACTGAAATATTAATTCTGCAGTCAAACGATCCTCTTGATAATCCACATATAGCTTTCCTTTTAATGGCTCCATCTGGATTTTTTCCCGAACATTTTCTGCAACATCTACTTCTCCAACCTTCTGCAGCTGCGGTAAAACAAGAGAAGCGAAATTTTCCAATTGATCTTGAGTAATTGTCATTTCTGCTGGATGATATTTCGCTAAATGATCTATTAATAACTCAATTGCTTCCCCTTGCCCTTCTTCTAGTTCATAAAACTGACCACGATGAAACAAGACATCGTAATCTGTTCCAAAAAAAGCTATATCCTCGTCATTTTCCCATTTAAAATAAAACTGTCCTTCATGGTCCGCTGAGTTACCAATAGAAAATTGCAGTGGTAATGTTCCATTAACAAGGTCAAATCCTTTATACTCCGTTCCATGAATATCCACAACAACGTTTCGACCTTGTAGTTTTTCTAAGAATTCCATTACAACAGGTGCTGGAATATCAAGAGATCGTCTCTCCTCTTTACTATCTTGGCGAAAATGAGAAAAAGTAAGCCTTCGATGCTGATCATCCCGTAAATGATAAAGTCTCCATAGCCATTGGAAAATTCCCTTATCTTCCTCAGAAAGAATATAGTCCGCTGGATCATATGTAAAATGCTTCGCAAACTTTAGAGTATGATCATAATGAACGACACGAAGAAACTCCTTTAGATCTTTTACAACGTACAACCTTTGTGGTCCAACTTTTAACTCAAGCTCAATGGACGCAGTCCGATATGAGACCATTTTCGGTTCTAGCTTTATGAGATATTCCACTTGAAGTGTGTCTCGATCATGATACGTTTCTTGCTTTTTCAAATATATTTGTTGAAAGGAAGAAATTATGTCATTTGCTTTCATTTTTTCATAATAATCCACATCAGTTGCTGGAGACTGTGTTTTATGATCCCAAGATGTAACTCGTCTTTCCGTGGGGAAAAGCTCCCATGATTCTTGACTTTTCATTTCAAAAAGCACTGCTACAACATGCTTACAAATTCCTGAATACTGTTCGTGAGCAGGACAAGAGCAGCGAAAGTGAGTGATTTCACCATCTAATTTTGCATTGATATCCACCTCATATGTGTCAGTACCATGAACAATGGCATGAAATCCAAGGTCCTCGACATCAAAAACTAGCTCCTCTACTTCACTTCTAAAATAATATTCCTTTCCTCGTTTTAACACCATTGAACTACAGAGTTTGGCGATCTCTTCCTCTGTAATGTTGAAAATATTCATATGTATCACCTTTACTCTCATTTATATGAGTACCTACAGTCACTTAAATGAAACCTATAGCCTATGTTATTCGTATTATAAACAATCGGAACTAGTTATCTTCTACCATTCTTCCATTTTAACAATTTTTCTATACGAATTTGAAAGATTTCGCATTTTTTATTTTTCTTTTTCATAAAATCCGTGTTTCAATGAAGCTTAAACCACTAAAGCTCTGAAATGTCTACCCCGAAAATACGTGAATCTCATTAATGGGGAACTTATCTAGTATTACTAACTCAATTGGTTTGTATTTCATTCGTAACAGCCCACTCCTTACCTGGGGGAGCCGGCAAGACTCCTCAAGCGCAACCATTCTGCGGTGTCTCGCCTCTGCTCTGCTTCTCACTGGAGTTCTTGGACTTGCACAAGTGAAATAGTACTAACTATACTCATAACGCTTTTTCATCCGACATGCTGAGGTCTACCCCGAAGATTTGTGTGTTACTAAGTAGCCAAACTAGTTAGATTCCTACGGTTTGAAAATTTGAGTTATAGGTACTAGATTATCGGAAATTGAAGGAGGTTCGTTATGAAAAATAAAGACGATGATGTTGAAATGAAATGGTCGAAAAAGGATCGCGAAAAAGCTGAGTTGACCGACTATGTTACAACAGGCGGATTTTTCTCTCTTATCTATCATTTAGGTGAGATGCTTTCTGAACCTAAAAATAATATCGTTTCGTGGATAATAACTCTTGTATTAGCGATTATCATTACAACTTGTATCATCATTTTTACTTAAGGGGGCAATTATGAAGAAACTTTACCAAATCATTTACGTAGCAACCCTATTTTTTCTTATCATAGGATGCAGCACCACAACAGACTCCGAGACTTTGAAAAACAATGCCGAGATCGACGAAGCTTCCAAAGGGATTTTTTATAAAGTTGAGGAGACTAGCAACACTGTCTATTTATTAGGCTCTATCCACGTTGGGTCGGAAGACATTTACCCATTACATGAAAACATTGAGGAAGCATTTGCCGAATCAGACTATTTAGCTGTTGAAGTTGATATCTCTGATCTAAATGAACTGGAAATGATGCAACTACTTCAAGAAATCGGTGTTTATATGGATGGACGATCATTAAGTCAGGTGATTGGAGATGATCATTTTGAGAAATTGACAACACTCCTTTCTCCATACGGCTATGACGACTTTGTCCTCAACATGTTTAAACCGTTTATTGTTCAAGACTTACTTTCGGTTTCAGCGGCTTCTGAAGCTGGGTTTGACCCTGATTACGGAATTGATATGTACTTTTTAGAAAAAGCTGAGGGGAACATGGAAATTATTAGTCTTGAAACGTACGAAGATCAGTTACAACTAGGTACTATCTTAAGTGAAGAAACGCAAGTGGAGGAATTAATAACTGCTATTGATACGTTCGACCAGGGTCTGGAGGAATTGGAAACACTAATGAATATTTGGAGAACAGGGGATGAGGATTCTTTACTGGAATATCGTGTGATGGATGAATCCCGAAGTGAAGATTATCAAGAGTATTTGTACGCTCTTATGGATGAACGAGATTACGAAATGGCGGGAAAGGTTGAAGAATTTATTCTTGGAGATGCCAACGAAACTTATTTTGTTGTGGTGGGCGCGATGCATCTAGTAGGAGACACGAGTATTATTGGTTTATTAAAAGAGCGGGGATACGAAATCCAAGCAGGTTTACAGTAATTGTTTTACGCTCTATTAAAGGGATATTCTGCTTCCCTATCTTAGAAATTCTTAATTAGTTAAAGACAACGTTTGCTCGTTGTCTTTTTTCATTGTTACCTCTTTCTGTAGTACTCCTTCTATCTGATGATTTGAAACGAACGTTTAAGATCAAAAAGATTTATATTATTCCAGCAATTCTACCTAATTTTCGTTATAATACAAATATAATGTTTATTGGTAAATTTTTAGTAAATCTAACTTCAAATGAAACTCAATACATATGTATTCCGTATTTAAAACAAGAATAAAAAATTAGAATTTTCTTTACATTTTACCAAAATAACAAAAGGAGCGTATTTTATGTTAAAACAACAAGAAATGATATCAAAAATCAAGGACTCTATCTCTTCTGTTCTTGTGGGAAAAGAGGCTGTTTCTGAGCTTGTAATGATTGCACTATTAAGTAAAGGACATATTTTATTAGAAGATGTACCGGGAACTGGGAAGACTATGTTAGCAAAAACGTTGGCAAGATCTATTGATGCAAAATTTCGCCGTATTCAATTTACTCCCGATGTTTTACCGAGTGATGTAACAGGTATTCAGTTTTTCAATCCAAAAGAAAAAGAATTTGTTATGCGGCCAGGTCCTGTTATGACAAATATATTATTAGCAGATGAAATTAACCGTGCTACTCCACGAACTCAATCAAGTTTGTTAGAAGTTATGGAAGAAGGTCAAGTTACGATCGACGGTGAAACAATCTCTACACCTAAACCATTTATCGTAATTGCTACACAAAATCCTGTGGAATCCCAACAAGGAACCTTCTCTTTACCAGAAGCACAAATGGACCGTTTTTTAATGCAAATTAAAGTGGGTTATCCTACGCTCGATGAAGAACAGCTTATGTTAAAAATGTATAAGAATCAGCACCCTTTTGAAAATGTATCTACTGTCATTTCATTAGAAGAAATTGAGAACATGCAAAAGGAACTACGGGATGTTCAAATAACTGAACCAGTCGAGACTTACTTCTTATCTGTCATACGTGCAACACGAGAATCAAAGGACATAGAAGTAGGGGTTAGCCCAAGGGGTACAATTGCATTCATGCACAGTCTTCAAGCAAGAGCTTACTTGTATGGAAGAAATTATGTGACACCAGAAGATGTAAAGACATTGGCACCTTATATCCTATCTCATCGCTTAGTACTTACTATCGACAGCTCTATGAGGAGTACAAAGGAGGAAGTACTAGAGAATATACTAAAAGGTATTGAAGTTCCCGTTGAAGCAGGAGCTGTGAAGGAATGAAACACTGGAAAAAACAAACGAATTTTTCTAAAACCTATTATTCTTTAGGTTATTTCCTTCCTTTCCTTGCTCTTTTTGCCTTTATTTTAAATGAATATATGTTATTTAGTTTAGCTGTTTTCATTCTTTTTGTATTGGTGCTCAATAATTATTATTTAAAATATGCCATCAATCATATTGCAATATCAGAAGAAAAAATAGTGAAACGGATTTTTCCTGAAGACAAAATTAGGTTTACAATACCATTTGAAAATAGGGGGTCCATTCCTATTTTTCAAGTAAAAGCAAAGTTTTTTTTATATTTTACAGATGAATCTGTGAGAGTCATTGAATCCGAAGACTCGACTAATTATTACTCAAATTTTGAGCATCCATTTACGTTACCTAAGCTCACAAAAAGAAATATTGGTATGAATTTAGAAGCTGTGAAACGTGGTACAGCAGAATTAAGGACTATTGAAGTAGATGTATATGATCTCTTTAAATTTATTCATATTCGACTTCGCTATGAAGGACCATTCCAAGGTGAAGTGATCGTTTATCCCACACCAGTCCGAGTGAAAGGGTTAGAAAAAATCATACAACTTGAAAAAGGGGATCACCCTCAACCATTTTCTATGTACGAGGATGTCATGATGATTATGGGAAATAGAGACTATACATCAAGTGACCCTTTTAATCGTATCAATTGGAAAGCATCCGCTCGAACAGATACATTGCAGACAAAATTATTTGAGAAAGTTACTGTTTCTCATTGGACACTTGTACTCAATATTCGTAGTGATCATAATTTTGCACCTACGATTCCAAACTTAGAGAAAGTATTAAGTCAGGTAACCTATGCATGTCAATTAGCCACAAAATATCAAGTCTCATTCGAAATGTATATTAATCTAAGGGTTCCTGGCTCCAGTGTAGGTTTTCATTTACCAATGAATACTACAAATAATCATCTTATAAAAGCACTTGAAATACTAGCTCGAATACGTAAGTCAAACATTACTATTCCAGCAGAACATATGTTGAATGTTGTGGTAAAAAATTTAGCTCATCAAAATCATCCATTCATCTTACACTTTGGACCTATTGATGAAGAACAATCTCGCCTATACGAAAGAGTAAAGCGTGTTGGAGGAAGCGTAGGAATCATAAATACAGAAGAGGAAGATGAATCCTCTCTTCATCAAGTAGGAGGGGATAGATAATGACACGAATTCAAATGGAACTGATCCGTTGGGGGCATTTTGGTCAAGAGATGTTTCTGTTATATATCTTCTTGCTCGCCTTTTACGCAACCGATAATGTATTCCTTCCAGTAATGCCGTTTATCCTTTTTGTAGTAATAGGAACGGCCCTTTATAGCTTTATGGTATTCTTAACGAAATCTGCTAAGCTATCAGCTTTAACTATTCCACTTGTTCTCATTGTGGGGCTTGGTTTTGATTTTCACTTTCTACTAGCTGCATTTATAGCTATTGTTTTATTTTGGCGTGTTTTGTCTCATATTCAGGAATATGATAAAACGAGCGAGTTGACGGTATTCTTTTTAACGGTAACCTTTGGTATCCTGTATTATTTTTGGTTTATTCATTTTGAAGGAAGACAAGTACTGTTATTCTTTATATTTGTACAGCTCAGCATTTCATTATTATTAAAAACATTATCAACCATCTTTCAGTCAACTGTGAATAAGGACGAAAAGAAAAACCATTTGAAGTGGGTTCTGACAGGGATTCCAGCTATTACTGGAGTTTCCTTCCTCATTGGATTCTTATATCCTTATCTAAGACAGCTACTTTATTTGCTAATTCAGTTCTTTTTTATTGTTCTTGGTCTTATAGCAGCACCGTTTCTATATCTAATACAGTATTTAATGAGTTTTTTTCCGGAAAATGTTACGGAGGAAGAAGAAGGAATGATGATTGAAGATAATGGCATTTTTCAACAAAATGTATCAAGAGATACATCGATCGTGGATGCTATTACCGATGAAGTTATTTGGGGTATTATGATCATTGTACTTCTCTTTGGACTCATTATTATCCTAAAAAAATACGGAAAGCTACTCATTAGTAAGGGAGAAAAGGTGAAAACTGGAGACGAAGCAATCAAAGTTTCAAATAGGAAATCTTCCTTTTCGATAAGAAACATACTTACACCAAATCATGAGGTTCGTCGGTTGTTTTATGATCTAGAAACAAAGCTCGGGAAATGGGGATATGGTAGAAAAGAAGATCAAACAGTGGAGGCCTGGTTAGCAACTTTGCCTATTGATTCTTCAGTCAAACAGGATATTACTTCTACCTATCACAAGGTTCGATATGGGGAGTATGAGATTGATCGCGAAGAACGCAATAAATACAAAAGGGCTGTAAGAACTGTAAAAAAACTATTAAAAGATGAGGCTGGAACATAACGAAAGTGTAACATTGAAAAGGCTAACGATAAGTAGCCTTAGCGGAGGAAATATACGAAGACTCCGGCGGGATCAAAAGGCAAGGGTGAGACCCCAAGAGTGCTTAAGCACTCGGCGGCTCACCAGCCGCCCGCGGAAAGCCAAGTATATTTCTGCAGCGAATTGTATACCAAGAATCATTTCGTTCGGAGTTCTCTTTGCTGAAAACACTTTAGTCCCAACCTCTTTTTTTAGGAATGTCTCCCAGTTCTTGATAGTTTTCACCGATCTCCTTCTGAAGAGAGAGCATCGTCCGGAGATTGGTACAATGAATGTACTTTTCTTCCTATAAGCAAAAGGATTATGTGCATTGGTAAAAATAAGGCTGTCCAATTTGATTTCATTATTCGAGATCTTTGTAAGAGAAAGTCCGTTATTATAATTACAGAACTACATGTAAGATGTCTCTTTAATGAACTCTTCTTTGAATTTAATGTATATATAACACCCATAATTAAACTGTAAAAAGGGGCAATAATGAAGTGATCCCTCCAGTTATTTTTCCCAAAACATAGGACACCAAAAACGGCATATATATATAAGACATTTACTTGAATTACTATAAAAGTAAGATATATATTTATGTTTTTAATTATCCTGTTCTTTGAATATAGGTGCCAGTAATCACTTATATAAAAATAAGTTGGAATAAGTAAAGCTGTAAACAATGTTTTCCACCAACGATTATTATAAATATTAAGAAATAAAAATAATCGTTCAATAATTACTAAAAAAGCAGAAAAAAACAGCTTCCACTTCCAGTTGAGTTTGAATAGCGTAATAAATGTTGCTGATATAGGAACATAGATAGCTTGTGAAAGAATTGCACCAAATATATTATCAAAATAGCTGTTTTTCAAGATATTGGGAGAGTACTTATATGCCTCAAATAGGTTCAGAACGAAATATTCAAATACATAGGCCATCCCAATATTCGATGTAAAGAGCCGTATTGTATTCTTTGGTCCTTTACGATATATGGTATAAGCTAAAATACCAACATGAATAACAAAAAGGATGATAAAAGGTAAAGATCTTTTGTTTAATCGGGTAAGCATGAGTACATCACCTCGGTAAAATGCCTTCCCCTTATTTTGGTTTTATTAAAAACCTTTATACATAAGAAAAGGATGTATCATTTTCTTACATATTTGATACACCCCTTACTTCTCTTATTGAGTTAACAATTGTTCGTTACTTACGTAAGTGACCCTTTATATAGATTTGTTTCGTTAAGTGTAATTCCTAGCTTTTTCCCTAATTTGGATAGCTTATTTTCCTCTAGACCTGAAACGATCGAAATAACAATCCCCTCATTTCCTGCTCTCCCTGTCCTTCCAGCACGATGAATATATTGCTCCTCATCCTTTGGCACATCCAACTGAATCACATATGTTAACCCTTTAATATCTAATCCCCGAGATGCTACATCTGTCGCAAGGATTAAAGGATATTTCCCTTCTCTTAATCGTTTCAGTGCCGTTTCTCTTTCCTGCTTTGTTGTATCACTATGGAGAGCTCCAATAGCAACTCCGTTATAGTCTAATTTTGCAGCAATTGTTTCAATTTGATTTTTATTATTAGAAAAAGCTAACCCTTTAAAGTTTTCTAGGTTCATCAACTTTCTTAACGTAGTAATTTTTTCTCTCTCTTCACATGCAATATAAAGATGCTCTAGGTTCTCCGAACGTAACACATCTTGTTTTACCCTTATAGTAATAGGGCTTTGCATTCTTTCCATGGCTTTTTCTACAACTTCTTCAGATAATGTAGCTGAAAAAACGAGCACCTGCTTGCTCTTTAAAGTAGATTTAATTATTTGGTCTACCTCTTTTTGATGTTCCCTTGAAAAAAGTTGGTCACCCTCATCAAAAACGACCGTGTTCACTTCATGTACTTTCAGTTTTTTTGATTGGATTAGTTCAACAATCCTTCCAGGAGTACCGACAATAATTTGTGGTTTTTTCTTTAGTTTGTCTAACTGTCTTTTTACATTGGCCCCACCAATTAATGCGGCACGTTCTATTCCACTTCCTTCTGACCAGATGCGAATCTCCTCTAAAATTTGCATTACAAGTTCTCGAGAAGATGCTAAAATAAGGACTTGAACATCTTTTTTAGTTAGATCAATTTTATGTAACGCGGGAAGTAGGTATGCTAGAGTTTTACCTGTACCAGTTGGTGATTCTGCGATAACATCCTTCCCTTCTAATATGTCACGAACAGTTTTTTCTTGAACGGGAGTAGGACTGGTAAAATTCGATTTTTCCCAAGCCACTTGTAAAAATGGTTGTAAACTCTGTATGATAGACCATGTATTGCTCATTTGAATTATTACTCCTTTACATG
This sequence comes from Evansella sp. AB-rgal1, assembly GCF_041820985.1. Classification (NCBI taxonomy): domain Bacteria; kingdom Bacillati; phylum Bacillota; class Bacilli; order Caryophanales; family Bacillaceae; genus Evansella; species Evansella sp. AB-rgal1. The sequence continues at coordinate 62,200 of NZ_JBGUAU010000016.1, read as the reverse complement.
CACGTTTTCAGAGGACGATACTTTTTTGTGTGCAAATATATTGTTCTTTTATTTTAGCCTACTTTAGGCGATATTTGCAAAGCACCATAAAAATTGTTGCTAAGCGTTACTTTCTATTACTATTGACGATCTCAAATGAAAATAAATGATTAGATCAATTACAAATCTACTATATAGAATGAGCGTAAGTCCACGAGCTCCAGGGAAATAGAGTAAAGACGAGACACCCCAGCAGACAAAGTCTTGAAGGCGGCTCGGCACTCCACAGGAATGGAGTGGACTGAAGCGAGTGGAATACAAACCAACAAAGTGAGTATTACTATCTGATACACGTATTTTCATGGTAGACCATAAGAATAGCGCAAGGTGCCCGCTATGCGAAAAGCAAATGTTCTGACCGATAGAAAGTGCTTTTACTTTTAATCGGTCAGGTTATTTGCACGAGCCGATGGCGCCTTGCACTAGACAACTTTCAAAGTCAAAAAAAGATATACTTTCTTTGAACAAAATTAATCAATATATAACTTATTATATAAATTAAACTAATTTTTTCATAAAGGATGCGGATTAGATGAGTATTTTAACTGTTAAAAATTTAAGTCACGGCTTTGGAGATAGAGCTATCTTTAATGATGTATCGTTTCGTCTATTAAAAGGAGAGCATATCGGTTTAATCGGTGCAAACGGAGAAGGAAAATCTACCTTTATGAACATTGTGACACGCCAGCTTGAACCAGATGCTGGAAAAATTGAATGGGCAAAAAATGTCCGAATAGGTTTTCTCGATCAACATACCGTTCTGGAAAAAGGGTTAACGATACGCGATGTGTTAAAAGGTGCATTTAAGTATCTTTATGATTTAGAAGCAGATATGAATGGCATGTATGAAAAAATGGGAGATGTAACCCCTGACGAGATGGACAAGCTTCTTCAAGAAGTTGGTACTATTCAAGATATGTTAACAAATAACGACTTTTACACGATTGACGCAAAAGTGGAAGAAGTCGCTCGTGGGTTAGGGTTAGATGAAATTGGCTTGGACCGAGACGTAAACGACCTTAGTGGTGGCCAACGTACAAAGATTTTATTAGCTAAATTACTTTTAGAAAAGCCCGATATTTTATTATTAGACGAGCCTACCAACTACCTTGATGAGCAGCATATTGAATGGCTAAAGCGTTATTTACAAGAATATGAGAATGCATTTATTTTGATTTCTCATGACATTCCATTTTTAAATAGTGTGATTAACTTGATATATCATATGGAAAATCAAGAGTTACATCGTTATGTAGGTGACTACCACCATTTTAAACACGTACATGAAGTTAAAAAACAACAGCTTGAGTCTGCTTACAAAAAACAACAGCAAGAAATTTCTGAGTTAAAGGATTTCGTCGCTCGTAATAAAGCACGTGTAGCAACAAGAAACATGGCTATGTCTCGCCAAAAGAAGCTAGATAAAATGGACGTTATTGAGTTGGCAAAAGAAAAGCCAAAACCAGAGTTTCATTTTAAAATGGCTCGGACACCGAGTAAAACCATCTTCGAAGCTCGTGAATTAGTAATTGGATATGACGAACCATTATCACGTCCTTTGAATTTACGTATGGAACGAGGACAAAAAATTGCTTTAGTTGGGGCAAACGGGATCGGGAAAACAACATTACTTCGCAGCTTACTAGGAGAGATCTCCCCTATTAGCGGACAAGTCGAACGGGGAGAATTCCTAGAAATAGGATATTTTGAGCAAGAAATTAAATCGGAAAATCAAAACACGTGTATTGAAGAAGTGTGGAGTGAGTTCCCTTCTTTAAACCAAGCAGAAGTACGAGCTGCCCTTGCAAAATGCGGATTAACAACCAAACATATTGAAAGTAAGGTTGCGGTCCTTAGCGGGGGAGAAAAGGCGAAGGTACGTCTATGTAAATTGATTAATAATGAGTCAAACGTGCTCGTATTAGACGAGCCAACGAACCATCTAGACGTAGATGCAAAAGAAGAGTTAAAACGCGCATTGAAAGAATACAAAGGAAGCATTTTACTAATCAGCCACGAACCAGAATTCTATAAAGAAGTAGTAACGGACATCTGGAATGGGGAAAGCTGGACAACAAAAGTATTCTAAAAAGACACAAAAAATCCACGGACCTGGGACTCGACAATTTTGTGAACTGTCACAAAATTGTCGAGTCCCAGGTCCGTGAACGTTGTGTGAACAACTTAAGCTGCTTTTAATCAGGTCGTTCTAAAGAAAAAATCTCTCCCAGTTTCGTATAATCTTTCCCTGCTAGTCTTCCAATTGGATTTAGTGCTGTAACATCGATCTCTCCGTCTTGATGCACACCTTCGGAAATATGATAGTTCACAACTCGACCGATAATGAAGTCTGTACTCGTCTCCCCTTCTTGAAAGGTTAAGTGTTTTTCTAACTTGCACTCAAACCGGATAGGAGCTTCCTTCAAGCCTGGTACCTTCACCACATCGCTTTCTACCGTGGTAAGCTCTACCGCCTCAACTTCACTTTCATCCGGTGGAAGATTCGCAGCAGTAGCGTTCATTGCTTCCACATTATTTTCATCGACTATATGAACAACAAACTCCTCTTGATCAACAATATTTCTTGCAGTATCTTTTTGAACCGATCCCTTTCTCCCTATGGAAATAGACACTAATGGCGGCTCAGCCGATACTACATTAAAAAAGCTAAATGGCGCTGCATTAATCACTCCTTCACTAGACATAGATGTCACAAAGGCGATGGGTCTTGGTAAAATAAAGCCCGATAACAGTTTGTAATTCTCCCGTTTTGTTAATGCTTTCGGATCAATAGAATTCATTCGATTCTCATACTCCTTTCACATTCTTTTTGTACCAAGCTTCCGCATGATCAATTTCCTCTCTTGTCAATTGGTGCCCCATATTTGACCAGAATACATCAACCAATGCTCCCGCTCCAGTCAAATCCTTTTCCAAGTCAATTGTTTCTTGCGCTGGACAAATCGGATCGTTTTTCCCTGCGCCAATAAAAACAGGGGTACCATGTAAATTAGGGAGTTCAACGCCTCTCCGTGGCACCATTGGATGTAATAACACAGCAGCTGCTAATGAATTTTCATAATGATACAGTAAGCTACCGGCAATATTAGCACCGTTCGAATATCCCACAGCAATGACTAGATTTTGATCAAACCCATATTCCTCTGCAGCGTGATTTAAGAAATCAAATAATTCTTTCGTTCGGAAGATTAAGTCTTCCTCATCAAATACACCTTCCGCTAATCTTCGGAAAAATCGATTCATTCCATTTTCATCAACATTTCCTCTTACACTTAGAATAGAAGCTCCTGGATCAATCATATCTCCTATTGGAAGCAAATCCTTTTCGTCTCCACCTGTTCCATGCAGAAGTAATAATGTTTTGTTATTTCCTTCTTCACCTTTTTGAAATATATGTTTCATTGTCATGTTTATTTCCTCCTTTATCCGATACAGTTCCATACCCTTCTTCATCATTTTGGAAGCAATAACACCAAATATTTTCATAATATCTGAGTTAACCAACTTTCAAAAAGTAAGTATCTATTATTTTATACGCTCTTAATCATAATTTCAAACGATACGTTCTCCTTTATATCCACTATCGTGGTTATTATTTCCACATGGCTCATATATTTATGTAAGAGAGTATACGCTTTGCTGCATTGGAACAATTTCGTTCGTTACAGTGAAGATGAAAGTCACAAAAAATTCAGGGACCAGACCGCTGAATTTTTTGTGAACTTTCCTATCAGAAAGGGGTCGATCCACGTTGTCCATGTTTATAAGAGAGGGAAAGCTGACAGACTTTGTTGCACTGAATTACTTATATAAACTATTGGATGATGTACATCACCAACATCATCCTGACATTTTTCAAGAGATACATGAAGAATTCGCTAGACCTAAAGAGTATATAAAGGAGTTGATTACAAATCCTAACAAACTTTTATTAGTGTGTGAGTACCAAGATAATGTCATTGGATTTGCGGAGGCTTATAAAATGCGGGTTCCATCTTATCATGTTTTTCAGGAAAGGGAATGGGTGCACATAGATAGTATTGCAGTGAAAAAAGAGCATCGGCACAAGCAAGTTGGCACAATGCTATTGCAAGAAGTTATTAACTGGGGGAAAACGATGGGTATGAACAGATTGGAGTTAACTGTATACAACTTTAATACACAAGCGGAACATTTTTATAGAACATTTGGTTTTTCTGTTTTACACCAGGTTATGTATTTCGATGGGGAAAGCTCATAGAAAGATTCGTTCAATAGAATTTCGTATTAAGTTCACATAGGAATTGTATACCCCTACGTTATACAGAAAGAAAATAAATAGAATGCAAATATTTACAGCGTGCATTACATCCAATTTGTTCTCGAAGTTGAAACGGACGTGTCTTCTCGTTATCGCAAAGATATAAAAGAGTAAAAGGAATAGGATAACGGTCGACATAAGAACCACCTGATTTAGAGAATTTATCCCATGTATCGCTAGAACCTTAGACAATTCATCTACTTCACTTTGTTCGACAGTATAGATTGTGGGAACTACTCCTTCATATACAATAAACTGTTCCTTCGTTTCTTCGTAACTATAGTTATTAGGATATAGACCGAATAAATTTATCGCACTAAATACAACTAATAATAGAATTCCCATTCCTAGTAGTGTAAACGATTGAAATTTACTCTTATTTCTACTCTTTTCTTCCATAACAGATCTTCACCTCACTCCCCCTATTTAAACAAGGATTGGACAAAATTTCAATGCACCATTCCACACTAACTTTTTTCCACATAGCAAAACACTGTAGAATGGTACCATTCTCAAATACTCTCATGTGAGATATACTAACAATACTATCTATCATGGCATTGCCTCAGGAGGTCCACATGGAGCAAAGAAAAAATCTACTTATGCTGTGTTTCACTGGTTTCGTTGCACTTTTATCTATTATCATTTATTTTCTACACCATCAATTTCACTTCCTAGATGAAGTAATCCAAACTTCTCATCACGCTCATTTCACAGAAAGCTCCATAACGCCAATTTTATTTTACATTTTCTTTAGTATTCCTATCCTACTTTTATTATTAGCTTTACTCATATATACGAAAAACAAAGAGCATCCTTATTTACCACCGGTGTTAATGCTAGGACTAACATTCGGAAGTATATCCATTATTGCTGTAGGTGACGGCTTAGTAGAATATCATTTTTCTATTTTTATGGTACTAGCTGCATTAGCCTTTTTTCAGAGTATACGTTTAATCGTAGCGAGCACGATTATTTTTGCCGTTCAACATGTGGGGGGATATTTTTTAGCACCAGAATTAATCGCTGGAACGAGTGAGTATTCATTTGTACTCCTAATGATTCATGCTGTATTCTTGCTTATTACGAGCGCTGTGATCATCGTTCAAATAGCAGCACAAACAAGCTATAGATCTGAAGTAGAAATACGAGAAACAAGCCAACGAAGTGTATTAAAAGATATTATTGATCACTTATCCACTACTTCCAAAGAAGTTCTCATTAGTGCAAATCATTTAGAACAAGGTTCAAAGGAATCAGCGGCAGCAACTGGAGAAATTTCTGAGGCTATTCAAACCATTGCACAAGGAGCATACGATCAATTACATCATGCAAAGTCAAGTCATCAAGCAATGGAAGAAGTATCGCAGGATATGATTAGTATATCTAAACAATCAAACGAAACAAAAGAGTCGTCGATGCATACCCTTGCCGTTGCTCAGACAGGACAAACCAGTATGAATAATACAGAAGATCAAATGGTAAGTATTTCAAAAGCCGTAGAACAAATGAATGATGTAATCAAACACCTTCAAGAACGATCTTCTGAAATTGAGCAAACTTTAGTGTATATGTCTGATATTGCAGAGCAGACAAATTTGCTAGCATTAAATGCAGCAATTGAAGCAGCACGTGCAGGAGAATCTGGAAGAGGATTCGCAATTGTTGCAGATGAAGTAAGGAAACTTGCCGATCAATCAAGTAAATACGCAAACCAAGTATCTCATATAATCAAGGATTTATTAGTGGATACGAAAGAAGCAGATGGAGTTATGCAAGAGACAAATAAACAAGTAGAATTAGGATTGGATCAAGTTTCAATGACAAGACAATTATTTGAAAAGATTGTACAAGATTCAAAAAAAGTGTATGAAGACGTAAACAACACCTATGAAAAATCACAATCAATTGTTGGTAAAGTAGATGCAGTAAAGCATTCTATCAATTCAATGACTACTGTATCTCAAGACTATCAAAAAAGTACCGAGAATATATCTGCTTCTTCAGAACAACAATTGGCTATGTTAGAAAACTTCAATGAAACTACTACCTCCCTTAAAAATATGATGGAAAGATTAGATCAGCTAGTTCAGGATATATCCAAAAAGGATTGAACCACAAAACTGTCATGTAAGGCCCCTTACATGACAGCTTATATTGTAATTTTATGTAGATGTATTATTGCCCATTTTTCGATCTCAATAAAAACATCCGAACGTCTCTAGGAGTAACCCCAAGTTTCCTAGCTTCTTCTAATAGCAAAACCCATTCCTTGTCTAGAACTAATGGCTTTTCTTTTACTTTTTCCATTCCCCATAGTCTCCCTTCAGCATTGTACCTTGCTAGGTAACTCGGCTATCATAGGCAATGCATTAGCCCTTAGACCCTAAGCTTTGCGCCTCTACTTTTCAATAGATTTGCCCTTATCTAGAAGGAGCCCTTCATGTACTCAAGATAAACACCAACGTCGAAACAACAAACCAAACCACAAAAAATTACGTAACTCTCTCCACCACCCTTCAATAAGCGTCCAACAAGTACCGACATTATACAAGACACATCTACATATACTATACGCACCAAAGGTTAAAACTGGGTAAAAAATTTAGAATTTACTAACAATTCATTGCACTTGTCGACATTAATATATATATTATCATTTTTTTATCGGTGTAGTAAACTTATACCCAAACCCTCTAACAGTGCGAATAAACTTTGGCTTGGTAGGATCTTTCTCTATTTTTCGGCGCAAATTACTTATATGTACCATCACAGTTTTTAAATCTCCTAAGCTATCTATTCCCCAGATTTGATTGTACAACTGCTCGGCACTAAAAACTTGATTGGGATTTTCCACTAGAAGTATCAGTAGCTGTAATTCCTTTTTATACAATGAAATTACTTTACCATCAACAATAACATCACAGCTGTCCAAGTTTATTTCTAAATGTTCGCATGTAAATATCTTTCCTTTTGGATTTGAAACATTTGGTGACCTTCGTAAATGAACCTTTATTCTCGCTTCTAACTCCGCAAGATCAAAAGGCTTTGTGATATAATCATCCGCACCAACTTCAAAACCTTTTATTTTATCACAAGCTTCTCTTTTGCAACTTAAGAAAAGGATTGGAACATTTGTAATATTTCTTATTTTCTTGCATAATTCATACCCTTCCATTCCGGGCAACAAAATATCTAATAAAATTATTTCGGGTAAGTTATCATTTACAATTGTCAAAGCTGAGTACCCATTCGCGGCAGTAAACACATCAAAGCCTTTTTTACGTAAGTAAAGGGATGTTAGTTCACGAATATCTGGGTCATCCTCCACAATTAATACTTTGACCACAACTTTTCCTCCTTACTTACAATCTAATTGTCTATAGAAAAAACGCTACTCCAAACATCTATTGTCCTAACCAAACCCCTAGTGGGAATTGTATTAATTACCATTTTAATATCTCTATTATGGGCTCATTTTGTGAATTATTCAAATTGTTTTTTCCATTTTTACAAAAAATTTATACTTTCGGATAATATGCTTCGGTCTTCCTGTTTGCTACGATGACAATATAAAAAATACTTCAGGAGGTTTTTCATGGATACAGAAACGAATAAAACCACTTCAACGGAAAAAGTATCAACTAATGAAAAAAAGAAATCATCTACTGGCTTAGATGAGAATATTGGGGGTCTTGTTGCATATGTATTAACGTTTCTTTCGGGATTAATCTTAGTTTTTATAGAGAAAGAGAACAAGTTTATAAGATTTCATGCACTTCAATCTACTATTACTTTCGGAGGACTTTTCATCATAAGTATGGTTTTAGGAATTATTCCAATTATAGGGATACTTACAACACTACTAATTATGCCACTTTGGCTCGTATTATGGGTTTTTCTCATGTATAAAGCATATAACGGTGTACTGTATAAACTACCAATAGTAGGAGAATTTGCAGAAGAACAAGTTAGTAAATTATTTGAAAATGAGAAAATGGAATAAAGATACATTCGTGAGCACTGTAAAAAGTAGAAAGTCTTACTTAATCAGTGCTCACATGTATATTGTTGCATCCTTTGTATCTAGTTTCTATTCTATCACGTTTTGTTCATTCGCCTTGACAATCGCATGAGACCTATTTTTCACATCTAATTTGCGATAAATATTTTTGAGATGAACCTTAACTGTTATTACACTAATAAAAAGATTTGTTGCGATGTCCTGATTAGAACATCCGTTACAAAGATGACTTAGCACCTCTCGCTCCCTTTTAGTTAATTTATATTTATCACAGGTAATATCTAACCTATTATTATTTGTACCAGGAAATCCTTTAACTAACTGCGTTGCATATTCTAACCCTCTCTCTTTTATTGTTGGAAGATAAGTATTAACCAAAAACTGTAATAGCTCTAACATCCCCTTACCTTCGTCTATATATATCCGATAATATCCATACTTCTCTCCTAAAACTAAACTTCGCTTACATAGCACTTTTGCCCGCTCATAATCTTCCATTTTATAACAGCAAAGGGACTTTAAGTTATATACCTCAATTAGAATTCCAATACTTCCCTTCTGTTCAACCAGTGGAATTAATCTTTCAAGTAAAAATTTAGCTTCATCTATTTTATCAATAAACATATATGCTCTTACTAAGACGATATAATCAAATAAATTCTGATCACTTATCTCACCATTTACATCTAATTCACACTGGTTAAGCCAATTTGAGACATTCTCTATATTATTTGCCACAATCGCGATTCGGACTTTTTGAGCTGCTATCAATCTTCGGCATTTATCACCTTCTGAATTGATATTTGTTTCTAGTATATTCATAATTTCCATAGCAGAAATTAGATCGCCTTCAGCAATTTTTATTTTACAATTGATCATTTGTAATGACAGGTGAAGTCCAGTGTACTCTTTATGAACTAGTAGCTCACTAACATTTTTTATATAAGTCAATGCTTTTTCCTTTTCATTGCGCTCATAATAAAATTCACTAATGATGATAGATAAATTCCAGAAGGGAGAGGCGAGTATAAATTCTGAATTAATATTTTCCTCATACATAGTTTGAAGTAAATTTTTTAAATAAAGTAAATCACCTTTCACTCCGAATTCACTTTGAATTAATGGTGGTGAATATATGTCATAAATAAATGATGGCTTCATTCTCAATCTATTTTTATTGAAATAATCAGTTGCTTGTTTTACTTTAGAGAATGCATTACTTTCTCTAAGAAAGATGGAGAGGTTTGCATCCAAAAACAATAACTCCATTTCTAGATTCTCATCCTTACTATCATATTCTTTTAGACTCCTACGTTCCTCTAGTGCGCCTTTCGCATCTTGAAATTGTTTTTCTTCCATTAATAAAAGAATTGAATTTTTATAAAGAACCGGTGATTTTTTTATAAGGTGATTAGGAAGTGCTTTCAGCCAACTCCGGTATATTTCAACCTCAGTTAGACAGTGGCTTTGTAATTGATATTGCTTTAAGAGCAATATCGACCTTTCAAAATCACCCGACTTTATTGCATGGTTTATTGCTTCCCTACTATCTCCATGCTCTTCATACCATTTGCTAGCTTTATTGTGTAATTGTTCTAAAGCAACTATATCGGTAGTTTTTAGAAGACTATATAAGCATTGTTTAAATAAATTGTGATAGCGGTACCACTCCGGTTCTTCCAACTTAATAAGGAATAAGTTTGATTTCTCTATCGTTCCTAAAAGGGGAAGCATGCTGATCTCTTCCGTTAAGGCTTTACATAATGATGGATTAAAAGAGTTGACTACAGATGTATATAATAAAAAGTTCCTAACCTCTTCCGGTTGCTTATTAACCACTTCATAGGTGAAGAATTCCTTTATTTTCGTTTCACTTATCTTTAAAGTTATGTCTTTCGAATCTTTATCATCCATGTTTGGAGAAATATTTAGTAGTTTTAATCCGCAAACCCACCCTTCTGTATTTTTGTCTATATAATTAACTTCCTCTTTCGTGAGTGCACGACCTAACGCTCTCTTTGCAAATAGTTGTTCTTCTCCAATTGTAAAGCGTAAATCTGTTCTATTTATTTCAAAAAGTTCATCTTTTGACCTTAATAATGATAAGGGTAAATTGGGAAGAATCCTTGTAGAAATACAAAGGTGAACATTTGGAGGGAGGTATGATAGTAAATAGGCTATGTTGTTGTGAATAGATTGATTTGTTATTACGTGATAATTATCAAGCACTATTGCAATGTCATCTTCTAAAGTAGAAAGTTCATTTATTAAGTTCATGATAATTGTTTTATATGGTGGCTCTTTCATTTCTGTGAGTTTATTCAGTAATTTTGTTCTTAGTGGTGGACGTACATTCTCTAAAGATTGTATTACATACATCCAAAAGTACGTCTCATTATTATCTTCTTTATCTAGCGTAAACCAATGTACTGAGAATGGTGTTTGCGCAGCCCAATCTATTAAAACCGTTGTTTTCCCATAGCTAGCTGGTGCACAGACTAACAAAAGTTTGTAAAACATCCCCTCCTCAATTTTTGAAACAATCCTCCTACGCGTTATAATGTTGTTGCAGATTTTAGGTATCTTCGACTTTGTTTTTACCAACTGACTCAAATCTTGCTCATTTGACAAATTAGTAAATGTTTGTGAGACATCCTCCATGATCTTTTCCCCCTATACCAATCACTTAATACCTTATCCAAGTTATATAGATTAATAACAGTGTTCCTTCCAATATAATTGGAAAAGGTTAAATCTAATTTAAATAACAAAATTTACTTTGTGTTTTTGTAAAAAATTGGTTTTGTTAGATATTCTACTGTAAGCATACGCGAGCTTTTTTGGTGGTTATCTTATCTAAATTACTAATTTTATTGGTTTGCATTACATTTCATTCGCTACTGCCAACTCCCATACTTGTTGGGGAAGAGACTGAGCCACCTTCACGACTTCGTCTGCTACGGTGTCTCACCTCTGCTCTTCTTCCCACTGGAGTTCCGTGGGCATTCCAAGTATGTTGAATGAATGCAAAAAGAGACCACTGATAAGAGTAACCTAACCTCCGTTTTCAAGTGGCTCTAACAAGTATCCTATTTACAAGTACTTTACTTATTCTCTAAAATTTGAATGGTAAAAACTGCATCATCCCCACCAAATGCGTGAAAATTAAGGACATCCTTCCCCTTTTTAGCAGCCACGATAATTGTTTCATACTCTTCCTCTGATTTTTCTATTTCGAAATTATTACTTTCTAAATACTCCATATACATATCAATATACTTCTGCTTCTCATCCCCTTCAACTTTAAAAGACAATATAAACCCATTGCTTTCTTCTGTTTCCACCTCGGTTACAAAGCTTCCTACTGCGGTTACATCATCACTCTTCGGAGTTGGCACATCACTTGGAAAATGGTCTGGTATTTCTCTGTAAGTTTGCAAACTCCCTTCATCGGAGGAAAATAAAATGCCATCCTCATTTCCAGAAAGCTCTACCAATCCATCTTCCCCTTGAACAGATATGCTAAATGCCCCTTCCTCTCCACCAATAGACATAGTATTACCATCCCCTATAGGAATGGTAATTCCATTAAAGCATCCGGTAAGAACAAGTAGTGACATCAACATTAGCCCATGTATAACAACTAGCTTTTTTTTCACTCTTTTCCCTCTTCCCTCTATGTGATTTGTAGTTTCTTAATTTCAACTAATGATTTTACAATCAATTGGAAAAATTCACTATTACCCTTTCGTATTATTTTTCTTTCATTATGTCGTGTAAAGTTGCTCACTTCATGTACAATAGAAGGATAGATTAATGAAAGTACTGGGAGGAATACAATGATTACGGAAGCTACTACTCTTCTTAAACAGCACTTTGGGTATGACTCTTTTCGTCCAGGTCAGGAAGAGATTATTATAAATCTATTAAATAGCCACCGCACAATGGGGATAATGCCAACTGGTGGGGGAAAGTCAATATGCTATCAGATCCCATCTCTTATGTTACCTGGGATAACCTTGGTTATTTCGCCCCTGATTTCTTTAATGAAGGACCAAGTTGATGAATTAAATGAAGCTGGGATCGCTGCAACATTCATCAATAGTTCCCTTAAAAATAATGAAGTAAACGAGCGTCTCGAACAAATGAAACAGGGGGGATATAAGTTAGTGTATATTGCTCCCGAAAGACTAGAGACACCGTCCTTTTTACATGCGTTAAGTCAGCTTCATGTTTCTCTTATTGCAGTGGACGAAGCTCACTGTTTATCACAATGGGGTCACGACTTCCGACCAAGTTATATGAAAATACCTAATATGATAGAACAACTACACGATCAACCTACTATTCTTGCTCTTACTGCCACTTCTACTCCTGAAGTAACAGCAGATATCTGCAGTGCACTCTCTATAAATAACGATTTCTTAGTGAAGACCGGATTTGCTCGTGAAAACTTATCCTTTAACATATTAAAAGGAGAAGATCGTGATTCCTACATTCTAGACTATGTCGAGACGAACAAAGGACAATCTGGAATTATATATGCTGCAACACGAAAAGAAGTAGAACGACTTTATACGGTTTTAGAATCAAGAGGAATATCTGTAGGAAAATATCATGGTGGGATGACAAACGAAGAACGTGAGTCCATGCAAGAACTGTTTGTATATGATGAACTACAACTAATGATAGCGACGAATGCATTTGGAATGGGAATTAATAAGTCCAACGTGCGTTATGTTATTCACTATCAAATTCCTCGAAATATAGAAAGTTATTACCAAGAGGCTGGACGTGCAGGCAGAGACGGGGAAGAAAGTGAATGCATTTTATTATTTTCTCCTCAAGATATACGCATTCAACAATTTCTCATTGAACAATCTACTCTTCACGAAGGGAGAAAAGATAACGAACTACGAAAGCTACAAGCAATGGCAAACTACTGTCATACAGAAAGTTGCTTACAATCTTATATCCTTGACTACTTCGGTGACTCGATTATTGAACCTTGTGGAAAATGTATCCACTGTAGAGACGAGCGTGATTCAGAGGATGTAACGACAGATGCACAAATGGTATTTTCCTGTATTAAAAGAATGAGAGAAAACTTCGGGAAAACGATAGTAGCTCAGGTTCTAGTTGGTTCAGGAAACAAAAGAGTAAAAGACCTTTCTTTCCATACACTATCAACATATGGATTAATGAAGGATCGAACTCAGAAAGACGTCAGTCAATTTATTGATTTTCTCATTGCATCTCAATACGTTTCGTTAAGTGATGGAAGTTTCCCTACTCTTCAGCTTACAGAAAAAGCTATTCAAGTATTAAAAGGCGAAATACGAGTAGAACGCAAACAAGAAACAAAGAAAGTGACCGTTGTGAAGAGTCATCCTTTATTTGAAAAATTACGGGAACTTCGTTCATCACTTGCAAAGGATGCTAATGTTCCACCCTATGTCATTTTCTCTGATAAAACATTAAATGAAATGTGTGCTATTCTTCCCACTAACCAATCCGACATGTTAAAGGTAAAAGGAGTAGGAGAACAAAAATATGAAAAATACGGTAACATATTTATAAAAGCGATCTCTGAATTTTTAGAAGAAAACCCAGACATAGAAAAAAACAATAGAGAATACCATACTTCTCCTGTTATAAGGAATAAAAATGCGGATGTACCAATCTCACATTCTAAAACACCAAGTCATTTTATCAGTTCTTCTCTATACAAAGAGGGGAAAACAATAAAAGAAATTGCAGAAATAAGAAGCATAACTCCTATGACTGTGGAAAGCCATCTCCTTCGTGCCATGGAAGAAGGAGACGAACTTAATTTATACTCATTAGTTAGCGATGAGGACAAGGATCGCATTAGTAAATCAGTAGAATTAATAGGCGTGGAAGATGGTTTAAGACCAATAAAAGAAGATTTACCTGAAGATATTAGCTATTTCTCCATTAAAATAGTTCTACAACAATTAGCAACAAATTAATAATAGTGCAATGCACCTGATACTAGACGTAGACGTTATTTCATCATTTCTTACCTTTTAGAAATACAAGAAGGCCTACCTCCAACCCTATAGGAGAGAGACCTTCTTTTGTTTTTAAGAGAAGTGAACTCCTTATATATAACCTAGTTTTAGTACCTAGTACTAATTTTCCATTGACTTCGAATGTTTATTTTTGTTACGATACTTATAATAATTATTTACACACTGTAAATATTAAGTATACAAGCTTTTAAAAAAGCTCTGTTAAAGGACATTGTTAATATTATGCCATGTTGATTTTTACACACTCCTGGGAGATAGCCAGTTAGGCGAGACCCCTGCAGAGAGGCGGAGTCACGATGGCGACATGAGGCCGTTACCCACAGGATATGGGCAGACATTGGGATGAGGCATGAAATGCGCCCAGGGAAAGCGAACAACGTGTAGTAAAAATCAACATCAACGCTTAACAGTTCCTTAAAAAAGTACAAAAAATAGCTAGAATAAGGTTTATCTTGAAAGGGGTTAACAAATGAAAGATCTTCACTCATTCGGTTGGTACGCTGCACGTGTTTCAAAACATTTACCTAAGGAGGCTTTCCAACCAGTTCCTACAAGACTATTTGGTGGGCTAGCCTATTTAATTATAGTAGTGGGAGGATTTTTAGCAATTGGTTTATTTAATCTTCATCCTTTAATAAACCTTTTCATTTCCATTGTTTTAGGTTTAAGCTTTGCTTCACTCGGGTTTTTAGGTCACGAGATACTGCATGGAACTGTTGTTAGAAAACCATGGTTACGTAATTTTCTTGGAGCTATTGCATTTTGGCCACTTAGTACTGGGCCGCAGCTTTGGAGAAAATGGCACAACATGAATCACCACGTACATACACAGCATGATGAAAATGATCCTGATGCTTGGCCGACACTAGAAAAAATCTCAAAAACAAAATTCTTACGATGGATTTATAAACTTCCATTTATCGTACGATCATTGTCAGCATTTTTATCCCTATCTGTCCAATTTACAGCACACACACTAAAATGTTTCGCTATTTATATAAAAGATTTCAACCCAAAAACACAACCTAAAGTTTGGTTACAAGCGATACTGCCGTGGGCAACATGGATTGGTTTACTTTTCGTAATGGGATTTGGAAATTGGTTTTTTGCTTTTCTTCTTCCACTACTCATTGCCAATTTTATTGTGATGGCATATATTTCAACCAATCACCGATTGAACCCACTCGTTCCAGTTAACGATCCTTTGGCGAACAGTCTAACTGTTACAGTTCCAAAATGGGTTGATATCATGCACTTTAATTTCTCATACCATACAGAGCATCATTTATTTCCGGCTATGAGTTCAAAATACTACCCATTGGTAAAAAAGCACCTGAAAGAAATGTGGCCAGATCGTTATCATGAAATGCCATTAACAAAAGCTCTTTGGGCTTTAATAAAAACTCCTCGGGTTTACTTTCAACATAACGATTTAGTTGATGTCAGCGGTGGTAGAATGATTAGTTCTCTCGGGAATGGATTAGACCCAGACAATTTAAAATTCAGAAATTTTGACAAAACCAAATTTCAGTCTCCCAAAATGGAAGCAACACCATTGAACATACAGACAACACAAACAAAATCAAATCACGAATAAATAAGTAAGAGGGTGAATCAGATTATGATTCACCCTCTTTTCATTTTTGATGAAAGAAATTAGGAGTTTTTATTTTATCTTCATATCGTTTATGAAAAATATGGGTTGCTGCAGGGGAAATAGGTGGTATTAGCCAACTCCATCTTCCCGTAACATCCCTACCACTCTTCTCTTCCCTCATTTCAAAGTTTTTAAATTGTTCCGCCGCTGTATGATGATCCACAATACTAACTCCAGCTTTTTGATATGAGTATAAAACAGCTCTGTTTAATTCTACTAACGCTCGATCTTTCCATAAGTATGAGTTACGTTTGGTGTCGAGGTCTAAGATAGTTGCTACCTTTATTAACATATTGTATCGATCTATGTCTGCAAGGTTTCTAGCTCCTATTTCCGTTCCCATGTACCACCCATTAAAAGGAGCAGCAGTGTATTCAAGCCCTCCGATTTCCAACATCATGTCCGACACCGCAGGAACTGCATACCATTTTAAGTTTAGATCCGCAAACTCCGGGAATTCAGGGTGTTCAATTTCTACTTCTAATACAGTGTCATGAGGAATTTCTTTCCAAACTATTTCACCGCTCTTCAATTGAATAACAAGGGGGAGAATATCAAAGTTCGTCTTTTCACCTACCCATCCTAACTGTTCACATTTTTTTGTAAATGAAATAGAAATAGGATCACCAACTGCGCCTAAGCCAGATTCGTAGCCTGCATATCGAATTAATTGATGATTTAAGATCTTTATTTCTTCTCCCTCTGTTTTTGGAGCAAACACCGTAATTGTGGGTTTGATTTTCCCACCATTTGTGGCTTCATTCAGGTGTTGTTCAAGCGCTATAAATATATCATCGGCCTGTTCTAAGTGCCTTGCATCTCTAATAGTTAACGTATCCCAAAAAAGTCTTCCAATACATTTATTACTATTTCTCCACGCCATTTTTGCACCATGCTCAAGTTCGGTAAAAGTATGTTGGTAAGTACCTTTTGAACTTATTTCTCTTTCAATTTCTTGGATTCTGGTTGGAATATGATCCGTCATCTGTAACTCTCTATAACAATCAACAATATAACTCTTTGCTTTTTCAAACAATACACTCATACAATGTACACATCCGTTTATAAAAAATTTACCAATTATACTTTTCCTCTTCTTTACAACTTCTGATAAGTTTTGACAAAAGTATGGATTATATATGATGATAGTAAGTATAACTATACTTTATTGTTTTATATGGAACAAATATAATCGAAAACAATACTTTTCTATTTTCACCTACTTTAATTACCCCATAGGAGGGAAACTTTTGCATATTGGCAATAGATTAAAAAGACTTCGTTTTTTAAAAGGCATTTCACAATTACATATTTGCAAAGGAATTGTATCTCCTTCCCACTATAGTAACATAGAGAGTGGACGCTACGATGCTTCAAACGATATACTAAATACAATTGCAGAAAGACTAGACGTTCCGACAAATTATTTATTATGTCTTTCTAAAAGTGATGACGAACTATCTGTATTGCTAGAACAATTTGAGCAACTTTTATTTACGGATATACAGAAAGCCAAAGCCTTCTACGAGGAGCAAAAAGATAACTTCGATTACATTTCTTCTATGGAACTTGAATTGAAATTTCTATTGCTTTATTGTTTTTACTTATTAAAAACATATAATATCCCAGATGCAAAAAGAAAGTATAAAGAGATTTTATTCTATATAAATAATAAGAATGTAATGATATTTCCGGATAAGGCTAAATTCTATTACTATTATGTCTCCGGACTTTTACATTTTTATGAAAACAAATACCTTGAAAGCTATGATTTCTATAATAATACATTACTATATAGTCCTTCGCAGGTAGAAGAAGCAAAAATTAAATTCAACCTCTCCCTTGTATGTTTTCGAACGAATGATAATCAAAAGGCATTACGTTATGCTTTGGATGCCAAAAAAACGTTTATGGAACTACATTCCTGGCGAGAACTTATTGAAACATATATTTTACTTGGGATTATTTATACGGATATTAAAGAATATACAAATGCAGAAGAAGTACTGAATAAGGGTTTAAAGCTATCTTCAGAAGGAAACAATAATTTTTCTGCATCAAAAGCACTTCATAATCTAGGTCTTGTTTATTTAAATACAGGTAAGTATGAAAGAAGCCTTCAGTTCTTTAACCGAGGACTGGAACTGAAAATGAAATGCGATCCAAACAATTTGTTTTTATCATATATTGGTATCCTGTTAGTTCACCTTAGAAACGATAATTTTGATGAATTTAATGTTTACATGAAGGTAGCAGCGAAGTATTGTAAGAATGATTATCAACTTCATCAATTGAAAGTACTTGAAGGAAAAATGGAGTATAGGTTAGAAAATTACGACCTTTATGTGCAGATAATGGAGAATTCTCTAAAGTATTTACATAAAAATAAAATTTGGTATGAAATTGTGGATAATGCAAAGCAATTAAGTCAGTATCATTATTCACAACGAAGATATAAGAAGGCATACTATTACTTGGAGCTAGAATTAGAAGCTACTACCAAATTATATAGAGAAATGTCAATTTAATAAGGTTGGCATATGAACTTAGCTCTAAACCGAAAGAAATGAGCTACTATCTTTTCTAAATTTGTATGTTCTTATCCATTGAACATAAATATTGTTGTCATGTAACCAAAAGAGTGATGTCCCATGCATCACTCTTTTGGTTTGCATTGTTTCATTAATCAACAACAATATAAGCAATCATTGGACCACTGCTCTCTTTATCCGCGTGCATTGGACAAATAAGTCTGTAAATACCTTCTTCCTTAAATTGGAGAGAAACGGTAGTCTCCTGTCCTTTTTTTACCGTTCCTTTTATATCTGTACCTTCAATGATAAATGGGTGCTTCTCCCCATTTACACCATAGATAATTAAATCTACGCGCTCTCCTGCTTTCATAAAAATAGTGCCAGGATCCCAACGGTAAGATTCAATTTCCTTTCCATCGTTCGTTTTGGTACTAAATTCTGCTGTGATCATATGAATTTCTCTCACTTCTTCTTTACCAGCTACACTAGTCATTACAGGAACATCACTTCGAAACACGTTTGATGAAACCCAAACCGAAACGAGTGCTAAACCAAATACGAAAAATGCAAGTATTGTTTTTCTTTTCACGACTAAAAAATTCATTATTCATTCCCTCCAAGACCTAATTTCGTGTGTTGAACGAGTTCATGTTAAGTGAATATCTTTTTTTATCTGTATTATTTAATGTATATGCAAGTGGTCTCGGAAAACTTGTCTCTTTTTTTGGACAAAAGAAACATTTTTCTGTTTCCAATTTTTTTCGACAGAATCTGTATCTTTTTTTATTATTTTTATTCAAATGTATGATAGAATTAATATTTAATACATATTTTCAAAGAAAGGATGCGAGAATTATGTATTATTGTTCAAAATGTGGCAATCAACGAATGGATGAATCTCGTTTTTGCCCACATTGTGACCTTAAACGACAAAAAAATAAAATAATCTTCCTTTCTGTGTTCTTTTCTTTACTATTAACGATTAGTACACTAGGAATCTCGTACGTTCTCTTTTACCAATCTACTAGTGAATCAGAAGTGTTTCTTACTTCCTCAGACTTAAATCCAAATAGACCTAACCACTTAACAAAATATGAAGAAGCAATATTACCTGTAGCAGTTAGGCGAGAGCTCGAGGATCAACAAAAACGAGAGCTTACCGAAATTATTGCTGATGCTCAGGAAACTGTTTATACAATATTTAGTGACACTAGCCAAGGTTCTGGTTTCTTGTATAATAACGAAGGTGCAGTGGTTACAAATGCTCATGTGGTAGAAGGAAAAATCAATGTATTGGTAAAGACAGTGAATGGTGTTGAGTATCCTGGAAGAGTAATAGGTTACTCTAATCAAACGGATATAGCTGTTATTGACGTTCCTGATTTAGAAGGAATTGAACCTTTTCCAATTGAAAAAGAAGAAAGTGTTCGTATTGGTGAAGAAGTTATTGCCCTCGGAAGTCCACTAGGATTAGAAAACACCGCTACGATGGGCTATGTTACAGGATCCAATCGGAATTTTATTATTGATACGTATATATATGAGGATCTCTACCAAATATCTGCCCCTATCTCTCCTGGTAGCAGCGGTGGACCACTTCTCTCGAAAACATCAGAGACAATTATTGCAATA
This sequence comes from Evansella sp. AB-rgal1, assembly GCF_041820985.1. Taxonomy (NCBI): domain Bacteria; kingdom Bacillati; phylum Bacillota; class Bacilli; order Caryophanales; family Bacillaceae; genus Evansella; species Evansella sp. AB-rgal1. Next base: position 41,937 of record NZ_JBGUAU010000016.1, on the reverse strand, counting down.
AACTCTGCGCAAAACATAGAGGAGAGAGCTATAGGATTCAGTATTCCTATATATAAAGTACATGACATTATTGAGTCTTGGATTTTATCTCCCATGAATGAGGAAGATATCCTCGACCAATTTTATGATGCTTTTGGTCGTTACTTCTTTGACGAATTTCATAATGATGGTTATTTCGATGGTGGGTATTTCTCCGAGGATGATGACTTTTATCATTATTATGAGTACGAGTATTACGAATTTTGGGATGAGTTTGGAGCAGAGTATTGGGATTATTATATGAATGATGAAGACTACGACGAAGAATGGTTTGAAGCTCGCTTTCACGAATTTTGGGAAGAGTACGAAGGTGACGACTATTATAATGAAAATGACCGAGAAAGTTGGTACGATCAGTTTATTTCTGAGTATGAAGAATGGATGGACAGATGGTATTATGAGAATTAACATTTAGTATAGGAGGCCTCAAAAGGTACATTTCACTTTTGACGGCCTCTTCTTTAATATGCAGCGGATAAATTAAATATCCTTTGTCTTTTCATTTAAATTTTCTGCGTTTATTGCAACTCGTGAAGATGCTTCTCCTATCTCTTCAATAACAGATACTAACCCTTTCACATCTCCTTCTACTTTTGAAACAATATCGATACTATTTCTAAGATATTCTGATATTTGTAGGAAAGAGTTCTTTGTGTTTTCACTTTCATTACTTCCTAACTCCACGGTAATACTCATTTCATCTATAGCAGCTTTAACCTTATTTATATAGTTTGTTGAGTGATCAATTAATTCTTCAATTGAGGAAACTGATATTTTTGTTTCTTCCGACAGCTTTCTTATTTCACCAGCCACTACAGCAAATCCCCTACCATATTCTCCAGCCCTAGCAGCTTCTATGGAGGAATTTAAAGCTAGTAAATTTGTTTGTTCAGCGATTTTTTTTACAATACTAATGACATGATGAATCTCACTTGACGATTTTGAAAGATCATTTGTAAGATTTTTCATACTAACAGATTGATTCTTTAATTGTTCCATTTTGACTGTTAGTTCTTCCATCTTATTTTTTCCATTTTGAGCTACTCGGTCCGTTTCTCTACTAATATGAGAGCTTTTTAACACTCTATCCTTCACTTCTAGACTGTTGTTGATGAGTTGATCTACTGATGCGTTTGTTTCTTGTGAAAGCGCCGCTAATTCTTCAGTACTGTCCATTATCTGATTCTTCAAATGATTTTTCACTTGATTATGTTCTATTTGTTTTTGCATCAAATTTTCTTTATCATATGAAGCTAGAACAAGCTGTTGTTCAAAATTTAAAAGCTTAGTAATTGATTTTATTATGTCATCTCTTTCTGTGGGAATAGAAACTTTTATTTGGAGTATATCGATTATAAATGTCAATATATTCTCAAAAGAAGCCATATACCAATTAGAAGAAAGTTTAATTTTATAATGCATTAAAGCTATTCGTTCTCTTTTTTTAAAGTACGCATCGTCCATTACTCCACTGAATAGCTCTGTTAAATGTTGAGATAATGTTCCTTTAAGACGTTCTGTGTTACTATAGGTTTCAATTATCAATTTTAATTTATCCACCTTAAGTATCATCTCATAGAAGTGATCTACCAGATTTTCCATGTCCTCAATCAAAATAGGTGACACTTTTTTCACAATTTGTAGGTCTCTTTTTGTAATCCCCGTGAGTGCTAGCTGTTGAGTAATCTCTTTTGATGGAGATTCTAAAACAACTTCATCTTCTGGGGGGAGTGGATATAGTTGAAAAACATCATTACTTTTTATTTTACTCAACTTAAATATTTCCAAAAAGTTCTCCATCATTTACCCCTATTCTCAAACATTTTATTTAGTTTTATTATACAAGTAATAATTCGCCAAATTTCGTCAATATTATGACACTTTCTTCATTCTTTTTTTTATCATAAGGTTAAATGCAAAAAGAGCCCGACCTTAAAAGTCAGACTCCTAATCAAAATCTTATCCGTTCATTACTTTCTGCCTTAATTGACTATTAAATAAATCGGCATAGAACCCGCCATCTCTTAATAAAGATTCATGAGTTCCTCTTTCTATAATTTCTCCTGCATTTAATATCAGGATTTGATCCGCTTTTTGAATCGTGTTAAGCCTATGTGCAATAACAAAGCTCGTTCTTCCTTCCATAAGTCGATGCAACGCTTCTTGTATTTTAATTTCAGTAACTGTGTCAATACTACTTGTTGCTTCATCTAGAATCAAAATCTTCGGATCAGCAAGAATCGCTCTAGCAATAGATAATAGCTGTTTTTGACCCTGGCTAATTCCTCCTCCATCGTGATCAAGCATTGTATCATATTGATTAGGCAGCTTCATAATGAAGGAATGTGCGTTAGCAAGCTTTGCCGCATCTTCTATTTCAACATCATTTGCATCTAATCTTCCATAACGGATATTTTCTCGGATAGTTCCATGGAACAAAAACGAGTCTTGAAGAACAAATGCCATGTGACTTCTGAGACTTTCTCGTTTAATGTTCTTAATCTCACGACCGTCGATATATACGCTTCCACTATGAGCATCATAAAACCGAGAGAGTAAGTTAATTAATGTTGTTTTTCCAGCACCAGTAGGGCCTACAAGTGCGACAGTTTCCCCTTGTGTAGCACGAAAGTTCACTTCATTTAATGTATCTCCACCTTCTTCATAGGAAAACGATACATTGGAAAATTCCACATCTCCATAAACATTGTCAATTTCCTGTGCAGTAGTTTCATCTTTCATTTCCTCTTCCTCATCCATCACTTCAAAAACACGTTCTGCACCAGCGATAGCTGAAAGTAATGTATTGAACTGGTTCGCAAGGTCATTCAATGGTCGAGTAAACTGTCGAGCTAGTTCCACAAAGATAACAATGACACCGATGGTAACTCCGCCGCCCCAACCGCCAGTAAGTGCTAGCACACCACCAACCCCAGCAATAAGTGCGTATCCTAAGTTATTAAGCATGTTCATGAGCTTTGGTATAAAACCTGAAATTGTTTGTGCCCAAAAACCCGATTGTTTCAGCGATTCATTTCTCTCTTTAAATTCAGCAATTACTTTTTGCTCTTGAGAAAATGTTTTTACGATACGTTGGCCAGACATCGTTTCCTGTATATGCCCGTTAAGCTTACCAATATTTTTCTGCTGCGCCTTAAACAAAACCCCTGTTCGCTTCGTGATCCACTTCATCCCAAACACCATAGACGGTATGATAAGAAGTGTTACAGCTGTTAGTATTGGACTTAAGTACAACATTACAGCAAACGTTCCTACTAACGTCAGGACACTTGAAAAAACTTGGATAACTGAGCTGTTCAAAGTGGAGCTCACGTTTTCCATATCATTTGTAACTCTACTCATTAAATCCCCATGCTGCCTTTTATCAAAAAATGGGATTGGAAGCTTGTGAAGATGCCTAAAAAGTTCTGTTCTCATTTGAAACACTGTTCTTTGTGCAATTCGAATCATCCAATAGTTTTGCAGCCATATGGAAAGTGAATGTAATAAATACACTCCCGCTAAAAAAACTAGCAGATTTGTTAATCCAGACGAGTCTCCCGTTACGATGAAATCATCAATGGACATCCCAACTAAATAAGGCCCTAGTAAAACCATAGCCGAGCTTGTGATGATCATTATGATAACAAGTATTAACTTCCCTTTACTTTGAGCTAGATAGGACCAAATACGTTTTAACGTAGCTCCCCAATTTTTCGCTCGGGTTTTTTTCTTATTTCCTGTTTCTAAATTGGGGGTATCTATTTTTATTTTCGGATGATGGAAAGGTTCCGTGAGTTTATTCATTTCGGTTACATCTCCTCTCCAAATTGTGATTCATATATTTTTTGATAAAGAGATGAGTGCTCTAATAGCTCCTCATGACTTCCTTTCGCTAATAGCTTTCCATCTTCTAATAATAATATTGTATCGGCATTCATCGTCGTACTCATTTTTTGAGTGATCATAAATGTTGTGCAGGAATAATCCTTTAATGCTTCTAATAACCTTTTCTCTGTTGTTACATCTAATGCACTTGTACTATCATCTAATAGCAGTAGCTTCGGTTTCCTTACTAAAGCACGAGCAATAGATAAACGTTGCTTTTGTCCTCCAGATAGGTTTACACCTTTTTGACCTAAGAGCGTGTCATACTGATCTGGGAACTCCATAATGGTTTCATGGATTTGTGCTGCTTTTGCTGCAGTAATAATTTCTTCCATCGTGGCGTTTTCTTTCCCCCAATGAATATTATCTTTCAGACTTCCTGTAAACAACATAGCTTCCTGAGGAACAAAGCCTATTTGCTTTCGAAGTACATGTAATTTCATATCTCGTATATCCAAGTTGTCGATAGTTATTTTTCCTGAATCTACATCATATAGCCTTGGAATGAGTTGGAATAATGTTGATTTCCCTGAACCGGTAGCTCCCATAATTGCCACTCGTTCACCAGATTCCACATGAAACGACATGTTTTCTAACACATATGTACTCGTTTCTGGGTACTTAAATGACACTGATTCAAACGAGACCTTTCCTTCTGATATTCGATTTCCCACTTCACTTTCATCTGTGTCCACAAGATCGATTTCTGTTTCTAATACATCTGCAATACGAGTTGCTGATGCATTTGCTCTTGAAAAGATCATGACGATCATGGAAAACATTCCGATAGCAGCTGTCATGCGAGTTGTATAGTTCACAATAGCAACCACATCTCCCACAGAAGCCCCTCCTGTATTTACTTCAAAACTCCCAAACCATAAGACAGCCATGATACATACATTCATAATTAAAAGTATAATTGGCATCCCAATCTCTATTAGTCTAAGAGCTGCGATGGTTCGATCACGGAGATTTCCACTCGCTTCTGTAAAGCGTTTCGACTCATGTTTTCTACGTATAAAAGCTTTAATAAGACGGATCCCTGCTAAGTTTTCCTGCATTACGCCGTTTACCTTATCAAGCTTTTCTTGCACAGAACGGAATAACCTTCCAGCATGTTTCATTATCCATAATAAAATGGTTAGTAATAAAGGAATTGCAATAACAAGAATGAGTGCTAGTTTTACATGTACAAACAATGCCATAATGACAGATCCGATGACTAATAATGGAGCCCTTAACATTATTCGCAAAGACATGAACAATGTGTTTTGTATTTGCGTAACATCATTTGTCATTCGTGTAATTAAGGAAGATGTAGGGTACTGACTGAAGTTTGCAAAGGAAAAGGATTGAACTTTATCAAATAGTTTCTCGCGAAGGTCATAACCTGTTCCTTGGCTTGCGTGCGCTGCATAAAAGGAATTTAATATACCTGAAGCAAAGGCCATTAGTGATAACCCAACTAATATACCTCCCCATAATAAAACGACAGATAAGTCCTCTTGTAATATTCCATCATCAATGATTCTACGCATCAACAATGGTTGAATTAATTCTACTGATAGTTCTGTTAAGGTGAAAAATAACGCGATAAATACTGCAACTTTGTAAGGTCCAAGAAAGGATAGCACCTTTTTCATGACGAGTCCTCCAAACGGTGTTTACTTCTCTATTGTTTGTTATTGTATGGGGATGGGCGCGAAATTTCGCTGGCCGAAATAAATTCCCTGTTATAAAACAATACCATAAGTTCATGATTTTTTTTAGAAAAGAGCCTTTTTTCCAAAAATTCCATTTAGATAGAGAGGCTGAAATTTTTGGTTGTGCGAAATGTCGCGAGTAACCTTCTCTCGCGACATTTCAATGCTTTCTCTTGCTCCAAATGTCGCGCAAACCCTTCTCTCGCGACATTTCAAACCTTCCTCTTGCTCCAAATGTCGCGCAAATCCTTCTCTCGCGACATTTCAAACCTTCCTCTTGCTCCAAATGTCGCGCAAATCCTTCTCTCGCGACATTTCAAACCTTCCTCTTGCTCCAAATGTCGCGCAAAACCTTCTCTCGCGACATTTCAACGCTTTCTCTTGCTCCAAATGTCGCGCAAACTCTTCTCTCGCGACATTTCTATGCTTTCTCTTGCTCCAAATGTCGCGCAAACCCTTCTCTCGCGACATTTAAAACCTTTCTCTTTCCCAAAATGTCGCGCAAACCCTTCTCTCGCGACATTTCAACGCTTTCTCTTGCTCCAAATGTCGCGCAAAACCTTCCTCGCGACATTTCAATGCTTTCTCTTGCTCCAAATGTCGCGCAAAACCTTCTCTCGCGACATTTCAATGCTTTCTCTTGCTCCAAATGTCGCGCAAAACCTTCTCTCGCGACATTTCAAACCTTCCTCTTGCTCCAAATGTCGCGCAAAAACCTTCTCTCGCGACATTTCAAACCTTCCTCTTGCTCCAAATGTCGCGCAAACCCTTCTCTCGCGACATTTCAAACCTTCCTCTTGCTCCAAATGTCGCGCAAACCCTTCTCTCGCGACATTTCAATGCTTTCTCTTGCCAAAAATGTCGCGCAAACTCTTCTCTCGCGACATTTCAATGCTTTCTCTTGCTCCAAATGTCGCGCAAAACCTTCTCTCGCGACATTTCAATGCTTCCTCTTGCTCCAAATGTCGCGCAAACCCTTCTCTCGCGACATTTCAATACTTTCTCTTACCCAAAATGTCGCGCAAACCCTTCTCTCGCGACATTTCAATGCTTTCTCTTGCCCAAAATGTCGCGCAAAACCTTCTCTCGCGACATTTCAATGCTTTCTCTTGCCCAAAATGTCGCGCAAACCCTTCTCTCGCGACATTTCAATGCTTCCTCTTGCTCCAAAATGTCTCGCAAACCCTTCTCCTGCAACATTATAATGGTCATATTATCTATGAAACTAATTACTCCAATCAACCCTCTGCTAGTTTTACCACTTTCGTTTGAGGTAATATCACTTCTTGCTCATCTTCGCTATCCTCCATCGGTTTTGCACGTTTAATAAAGAATGAAAGAAGGAATGCAACCGTGGCAATAAGTGTCGCGACAAAAAATGCATCATTAATTCCTTCGAGCATGGCGCTCATTTGAATGGAAGCAAGTGTAACTTCTGAAACTTGCCCTCCAGCTGCAGCAACTGCTTCTTGAGTAAGGGTCGTTTCATGCGTTACCTGTCGAGTTGTCATTACTGTTATTAATAATGCTGTTCCTATAGCACCGGAAAGCATATTTAAAGTATTATTCATTGCCGTACCGTGTGGATAGAATCTAGCCGGCAACTGGTTTAGACCATTCGTTGAAACCGGCATCATAACCATAGACATCCCAAACATACGAACAGCATGCAGCACCACTAACGATATATAAGTCGTTTCCATTGATAACTGACTAAAGTAGAAGGTTGTTACAACCATTATCGCTAAACCAGTAATTGCCAATATACGTCCACCGAATTTATCAAACAATCTACCGGTAATTGGCGACATAATAGCCAATACGAGTGCGCCTGGTAGCATCATTAACCCTGCATCCAATGGTGATATGCCACGAATGGTTTGTACATAGATAGGAAGCATTAGCATCCCTGAAAACATAGCCATATTTACAACCATTGAAATTGCAGAAGCTAAAGAAAACATAGGATATTTATATACTTTAAAATTGAGCATTGGTTTATCAAGCTTTGATTGACGTACAATAAATGAGATTAATGATCCAGCTCCAACTAAAATAGGCACATAGACAAAGGGGCTATCCCAACCACGTTCTCCGGCAGAACTAAATCCGAATAATAACCCTCCAAAACCGAAGCTAGACAGTAGTAAGGAAATAAAATCGAAGCGAAGATTTATTTTCTCTTTTTTATCTTTTAGTAAAAAGAAGCCTAATAATAATACAGCTATAGCTATAGGCGCAACAAAATGGAATAGCATTCGCCAATTGTAATTCTCCACAATATAACCAGACAATGTCGGTCCTATTGCAGGTGCGGCCATTAATATTAAACCAAATATCCCCATAGCAGTGCCCCGTTTTTCTACTGGAAAGCTAACAAGCATAACATTCATTAACAATGGCATCATGATCGCTGAACCTGAAGCCTGAATCATTCTTCCTGCTAATAAAACTGGAAACATTGTTGCGCTTCCAGCGAGCACCGTACCAAGTGAAAATAATAACATCGCTATCAAAAATAATCGGCGTACAGAATATTTTTGAATTAGGAATGCTGTCATTGGAATCATAATTCCATTAACGAGCATATACCCTGTAGTTAACCATTGAACCGTCGATGGTCCTACCTCTAGCTCTAACATAATAGAAGGTAACGCAATATTTAATAATGTATTATTTAAAAATGCAATAAATGCACCAATCATTAGAATCGATATAATTCCATATGGTGGTCGGTCTCCTTGACCTATTGTGTTGCTCATGGTTGGTCCTCCTCGTATACTTCAAGTCCATCTTTTTATACCCATGTTACATATGGTATACCACCAGTCTAAAAATTTCAATATGAAATTGTATCTATATAATCAAACGTTGTATACATAACTCAAATACTGTAATATCATTCTATACAAGGAGTCCAAATGGAAAGTTGGTTAATACATGACGAATCGAAAAAAAGAAGTAATTAAAAATGCACATCGCTTGTTTTTAGACAAAGGGTTCCACGCTACTTCCATTCAAGATATTTTGGAGTACAGTGGAATATCAAAAGGTACATTTTATAACTATTTTTCATCCAAAAATGAGCTACTAATAGATCTTATAAAAACTATTTATTTAGGATTAGATAAAAGTCGCAACGAATTACTTATCGGACAAGACCGGTCAGATATTTCGATATTCAGGAAGCAAATCGAACTTCAAATTGCCACTAATAGAAAATATAATTTACTTCCTCTCTTTGAAGAAGTAAGTGCATCCGGAGACGAAGAGTTAAAGCAATTTATTAAGCGCGGACAATTAAGAAATATAAACTGGAAATATGAGAGGTTTGTAGAACTGTTTGGAGAGGACAAAAAAACGTATTTGCTAGATTGCGCAATCATGTTTACTGGGATGCTTCAACAGAATTTGAGATATTATAGAATGGCATATGGTCCTAATGGGGATGCGGAACCAGTTGTTCGTTATTGTGTAGAGCGAATTGCACACCTCGTGGAACATGTAGCAGATACGGGTGATCAATTGCTAGATCCGAGTATGTTACATGTATGGATTCCAAAGGAAAACAATGGTGATAGACAGATCCAACAAGAATTATCTGAAACCATCTTTGTATTGAAGAAAAAGCTAGTAAATAACGGGGAGAACGCAAAATACTTAGAATTAGTTGAGTTTCTTCACGATGAGCTGCTTCAAACAAAGCACCCACGCAAATTTCTTATTGAAAGTTGTCTCTTATCCTTAAAACAAGGAAAGACATCTATAGAGAAAAAAGACCTCCAACAGTTGGAGGTACTAATTGAAAACTTTCTTAGTATGTAAAGAGATGTGGCTGAGACAAAAGTGTTTCCATCGCTGAGAAATCCGAACGAAATGATACTTGCGTATACTATTCGCTACGGAAATATGCTTCGCGTTCCGCGGGCGGCTGGTGAGCCGCCGAGTGCTGAAGCACTCATGGGGTCTCACCCTTGCCTTTTGATCCCGCCGGAGTCTTCTTATCTTTCCTCCGCTAAGGTTACCTATCGTTCGTTTATTCAGATCTACACTTTCGTTATGTCCTAGGCTCATGTTTTTTATAGCATTCCTTCCCGCATCATTGTTAAAATATCGCTTTCCGCGTGTAGGATGTCATCCTTCGCTCTTTCAGCAAGACCTTCCGCAGCTTGTTGAGCTTCTTCTATCGCTTTATTTTCATCAATGGTTGTAATTTTACGGTCTTCCATCACGATTTTTCCATCAATAATGGAAGTTTCTACTTCATGACCTCGTGCAGAATAAACAAGATTTGGAATGATATTTCGGATCGGACTCGTTAAAACTGGAAAGAAGGTAGGGTCTTGTAAGTTTAGTAAAATTATATCAGCTTTTTTTCCAGCTCGTAGTGATCCTACTTCATGGTCAATCCCCATAACCCTCGCCGCTTCGATGGTTGCAGATCTCAAAGCTAAGGTTGCATGAAATACTGCCGGATTCGCTCGCTTCACTTTATTTAAAATTGCGGCAAACTTCATTTCATTCATCATGTTATTGCAGTTGTTTCCTGGAGCTTGGTCGGAGCCTAAACAAGCAGTGCCACCACTCTCCAAGAATGTTAACATCGGTGGAACGAGTCCATCGATAATGCCGATACTTCCTGCACAATAAATCATATTTGCACCACTTTTAGCCACAATTTCCGTTTCTTCATCTGTTGCTTCTGTTAAATGAACGGCAATTAAACGTTCGTTTAAAAAGCCATTCTCTTCTAAGAAAGCCACACTTCTCTTTCCATATCGCTTCACCATTTGGTCTATTTCTCTATCTCCTTGAGCAACATGCATATGAAGCTTTGAATCATATATTTCTGCAAGAGATTTCATCTCATGTAATAGCTCTAAACTCATCATATCAGGACCCTGAGGACCTAAGATACAAGTAATCCTGCCATCTTCTAATCCGTGGTAATTGTCCATCAAATCCAGATTTCTCGCTAATTTCTCCTGACCAATAGAAGGGTTGAATGTATATAATTCCCCCACTTCTAAGTCACTGATTTCCGGTGGTAATTCATTAACCATTTCCGCTACCCTTGCACGAGCACCTATTTTTATATAATTATGTACAATGTCCGTCATGTACCCGTCGTAATCACAAAATGTAGTTGTGCCGGCCCTGATTCCCTCCATGATATTTACCATAGAGCCCTTCACAGAATCTTCCCGGGTCATATGCTTCATAAAAGGCCATATCCCTTTTTGCATCCAATTCGTCATATCTTGAGCAACACCACGAATAATCGAGATTCCTGTGTGTATATGTGCGTCTATTAGCCCTGGCATTACCAACTTATTTTTCGCATCAATAATCCGTTCAGCTTTATAATCCCTGGACAGTTCTTCCGTTCGACCAACCGCTTCAATTATATTTCCTTTGATGGCAACTGCTCCATCCTCAATCATTCCAACGCCTTTCCCTTCCATTGTTACAACAAAACCATTAACTATTAAAATATCTACCTTCATGAAACAACCCCGTTTCTATCTCAAATTGTTATTTTCATTCTAACTTTTACTTGGAACCATCATTTTCCATTTCAATCTGCTGTACAAATTTCCTTTGAACTAATTGTAACCTAATTAGAAATCCGATTGCTGCAAAGGTTAAACCTAACGTGATTCCTACCCAAAGTCCAAATGGACCGAACGAAGTAAATGCAGCTAATGTGTAACCTGCTGGAATACCAATTATCCAATAGGAAACAAAAGCAATGATAAATGGGAGTTTCACATCTTTATATCCTCTTAACACCCCTTGTAAACTGGCTTGAGCTGCATCTGATATTTGATAAAAGATTGCGATAATAAAAAACTGTCCTGCCATCATAATTACTTCACGGTCTTGTGTATACAAAGATGCAATAGACTCTCGGAAAAAGAAGAGGAAAATGGCAGAAATAGATAAGAATGCAATTCCTCCTAACACACCTAAACGCCCGTATTCTTTGGCTGCCTGTAGTTTTCCTCCCCCAACTGAAAAACCAACTACAATCGTCAAAGCCATGGATATGCTAAGTGGAATCATAAAAATAAGTGATGTGAAACTAAGGGCAACTTGATGAGAAGCTATCGCAATTGTTGAGAACATCATTCCCATTAATAACGTAACTACTGCAAAAATACTTGCTTCAAAGAAAATAGAAAGTCCAATCGGTATACCAATGGCTAGTTGTTCTTTCCACGCCTTCAATGATGGAGTTGCCCACGTAACAAAAATACGGTATCTTCGAATAACCTCCACGCGAAATGTCATCCATACACTTAAGAAAAAGATGATCCAATACGTAGCCGCTGTAGCGTAGCCTGCTCCAATCCCACCTAGTGCGGGTAACCCAAAGTTTCCAAAAATAAATCCATAGTTTAAAAGGACATTAAACGGAACGGCAGCGACTGTAATAATCATCGTTATTCGTGTATATCCTTGTCCGTCAAAGAAGTTACGTAGAACATTTGCGAGGAATAAGGGAACTATCCCAACTGACAGACCAACTAGATAATGGAACGAAATATAATTAACAGCTGGATCAAGATTCATTATATGCAATACTGGATCTAATACATATGCTCCACCTATTATTACAAAAATAGAAAGAATAATTGCTAAATAAATTGCTTGAGTAACAGATTGCGATATCTCCTCCTTTTTTCCTTTCGCCGATAGGTGGGCTACAATAGGAGTAACAGCTAACAGAATACCATTTATTCCCGTGAATACAGGCATCCATAAACTTGAGCCAATGGCTACACCTGCTAAATCATCAGTGCCCACTCTTCCCGACATCATCGTGTCCACTAAATTCATCGCATACAAACTTACTTGTGTTACCATGATTGGCCAAAGTATTTTCAATAAAAGCTTACTTTTTTCTTTTTTTGTTTCTGCATGATACATGTGTGTTCTCCTCAATCCATTACAGGATGTATTTATTCATTTGGTATTTTACTTAGTATCTTTTCTTATTTAACTCTTATCCCTTTGTAGCAGAAACTCCATCCTTTTTCAAACAACTTGTAATAAAAAAGTGCTTTTGGGGGTTTGGAATATCTTAAGAAACGTAGGATGGCGATATACTCCCGCTACTCTAAGAAGTAGACAGCTCGCCAACTTACCTAAGTATAGAAGACAACGAGAAGCGTGAACGGATGTTGCGCTTGTGCCCTTGGGTGGAAAGAGAGTGGGAAGTAGCGAATGGAATACTCACCAACAAAGTTAGCAATAGCAGATAAGTTACCCACTAGTTGAGATTATGTATTTTCAGGGTAGAATAATAAAAGTGCACCAGAGGTAATGTTAGCTCCGATACACTTATATGATTATATTTTTTCTGGAGCCGCAATTAACCCCCGCTTTACAAAACTTTGAACTAAATTTAATTGTTTATCCAATTTGATAACTGCAATATAAGGTTCATCTATTTTATATTGATAACGCAAATCAAACCAATGAACTTCATACCCATCTAAATTCCTTATCACCTTTGCATGTAAAAACTTAGAGTGTTCTAGGATTTCATTTACAAAGTGGTATTTCTTTGATGATTCAATTACAATATTGTCCTCGTTATTTTTCTTTAATTCTTTTGACCAGGTTACAATTCCTCCTCTATAGCGACCTAATTTATAGTGGTCATCCGTGTATGCTAGTATCCCCCAGGTAAACAATCTTAAAGTAGGTAAAAGTGTATAATGAGTTTCACTCGCTCCATCCAATGTGGCAACTATATTTAATACTTTTCTATAAATAATATACCGAATCAGAATGTATACAGAAATAACAATATATATGGAAAGGAACGTAAAACCTGGATGTACACCCATTGCCCATATAACAAAACCCACTAAATGACTAAACATAATGAATGGATCAAAAATGGGGAGAATATGCAGTGCATACCATTTGTTTTTAAATGGAAGTAACGCTTGTGTTCCATAAATATTGCATACATCAAAACCTACATGTAGTACGACCGCTACAAACGTCCAGAAAAAATAAGTAAAGAAATGGGAAAAACCAAAGAAGATAGATACGAACATAGATATAATAAATGTTAAAATGAAAACTGCAGGAACGGAGTGACTTTTTCCCCGATGCTGCTTCAAATACGTCTCCGTATCCTTATATCTATAGATATAGTCTAAGTCAGGTGCATTCGACCCCAACATAGTGCATAATAGAATTGCTGATGTTAACTCATAATGTGGGATTACGGGGTCTAGATAAGCTAACCCTGCTAATCCAATTCCCACTGTTGTATGTGTCGTCGTATCCATTATTATACCTCCTCCACGTGCTTCATGAGTGGAGGAATATTATAATGGTTATGATAATCAGTAAGAATATCCATCGCTATTTTCTTCGAAGAATTTGGTCTATATAATTTCTCCATAGCATGTTTCATTTCCAGTAGTTTTGTTTCATTACAAATTAACTCTCTTGTTAGCATACAAAGACGGCTTGGGTTTTCCTCCCAAATAGCAGCTCCTATTTGTTGAAAGAATTTCGCATTTTCTTTCTCTTGTCCTGGCGTTGCTTTCGGAAGAATCAAAGGAGTGTTCGTTGCCAATGCCTCTGACAAAATAACTCCACCTGGTTTTGTAATAATACAATCTGAAACCTTAAGTAGTTCCTCCATATTATTAACATAAGAAAATACCTTTACGTTTTTCTCATTTTCATATGATAAGGACATTTGTCGATATAAATCATTATTTTTTCCGCAAACAATAAGCAACTGAGTGTCTTTATCCATACTTAATAAACTACAGATTTGTTGGATTCCTTTTGAAACCCCATAAGCACCTGCTACAACTAACACATTTTTCTTTGTATGATCTAAACCATACTCTTTCACCAGTCGTTCTCTTGAAAGAGGTTTTTCAAAAGCCTCTTTCACTGGTATCCCAGTAACAGCAACCTGATTGTCTTTTACACCTAATGCTATTAATTTACTTTCTAAGTGTCTTGAAGCAACGTAGTATTTATGAATTTGTGGATGGTACCATAAATCATGCAAACAATAATCCGTTATAACATTATAAGTTGGAATATATACCTTCATTTTGTTCTGTAGAAATGGTGCAGCGAAAAAAGGAAACGTGTTAATAATAATATCTGGACGTTCTTCTAAGATTATTTTCTTCAATTTTGAATAGCCATAACAGAGTACTTTCAAGTTCTTTTTTTTCGACATTTTCATGCTACTATAGTAAAAAATTCGATATAAATGTCTACCACTTGCAGTGTAACTCTTCAAATACGCTTTTCGTGTCCATTCATTCAGTTTTGGACTTGTTTCATATATCAGGTCCTTAACAATAATACTGTGATTACCCATCTGATTAAACTGGTTTTCCAATGAACTAGCAACTTGAAGGTGACCACTTCCGTAATTAGAAGTTAATATTAATATTTTCGGCTTGGTCATGCAGTACACCCCTTCTGTTATGTTCTCACCTTTATAGTAGCAATGGAGTGTTAAGGAAATATTAATCTAATGTTATGGTATTATCAGAGTAAGATTGTTTTTATGAATTATTTGTTAAGAAAAAAGAAAAATAACTAGAGCATTTCTCTATTTTTCTTAAATGGGTCTCCTATAGGATATTTGGAGAGAATGCAAAAAGAGGCTATTCATAAGATAAAAACCTTATAAATACCCTCTCCATAATTTATCGATAATTTATAAACTGCACATCAATGGACAAGTCTGCTGCTTTAACCGCTGCTATAATTCCTTGTAAGTCATCACGACTTTTCGCCGTAACTCGAACTTGATCATCTTGCACTTGGCTTTTAACTTTTAATCCACTATTTTTAATAATCGTATTAATCTTTTTCGCATGCTCTTTATCAATTCCCTGAATTAATTTCGCGCGTTGACGCACCGTACCTCCTGATGCACCTTCCAACTTCCCGTAGTCCAGACTCTTAATAGACACTCCACGTTTGATTAGCTTACTAAGTAAAACGTCTTTTAACTGCTCCATTTTGTACTCATCGTCTGATACTAGTACTAGTTCTTCATTATCCAAAGAGATAGCACTCTTGCTACCTTTGAAGTCATATCTTGTTGTTATTTCCTTTGTTGCCATTGTTACCGCATTCGTTACCTCTGAAAAATCAACTTGTGAAACAATATCAAATGAACTGTCTTTCGCCATGAGAAAACCTCCAGCATTTTCTTTTTATTATATGGTAAAAGGTAGACACGCTTCAAGTTCTCAGTTGGAGTATAAGATTTATTGCATTTTTAGCCGATGAAAATGAATTACAATATCTGTTTCATAACTCAGATATGTTAAACAGTAAATTGTGGAAACTAACTACACAAAAGATGAAACATTTCCCAAAATATAACGTAGTAAACAGTAGGAAAAGGGGGAATGAAAATGACGAAAAAAGGATGTATCAAGTGTGGTCATACTCGTGCTGAGACGAAGGAGATAGCTACAACAGGAACAGGTCTCTCAAAGATGTTCGATATTCAACATAATAAGTTTTTAGTAGTATATTGCACTAATTGTGGTTATAGCGAGCTCTATAATAAACAAACTTCAACCGCTTCTAATGTAATTGACTTTTTCTTTGGTGGGTAACCAATTATAAAGGCACGAAGGACTGCGACTTGCAATTCCTCGTGCCTTTGAAACTTCTTCATTACTGTGAATGTTCCTCCATATAATTGATAAGCCATTCCACATCAATTGGTCCATTTACAACCCAATAAGGGCCAGAACCTACATCTAATACACGTTCTTCATAAATGCTGGTTATTATAGGGTTTCCTTTAGTGTAGACGGTAATCCGAACGCCCTTTTCCGACGAAACATCACTATCCCACTCTCGATCTTTCATTCTTTTCACTCGATATTGACTTAAAAAGTTCCTAATCTCTTCCGCCTGTTCCTTATTATCTGTTCTCCATTCATACTCAGGGTTCCCTTCATTAAACACCAAGGATTCGAAGTTACTTTCTCGATAGTTAATAACTTCATCCAACCCCTTTTCTCTGTATACGTCAAAAAGATTGAGGGAGAATACGGTAATTGGAACGATAATTAGAAGGGAAAGAAACACCTTTCCTTTTCGTCCGTTCGTTAGGGAGTATTTCACTAGTTTTTCCGATAAGTAAATTGTTAATGGAATCAGTACTAGTAAATAGAACAAAATGACAAAAACATTCATAATTCCAGTCCATGTCATTGGGATAATTCCATATATGTATTGAAAAACAAATTTATAAATATATGAGTTTAATGGCAAAAGAATGATGAGGAGTACAAAAAATAAAGTTTTCGCTTTAGCTTGATTAACTCCCAACATACTTCGTTCACTAATATTTTTCGGTATAACAATCTTATCCATTTCTTTTTTTATCTTATTACTCACCCACATCACCTTCTTCCATATTTCGTCTCAATTTTTCTAATGCTCGATATAGAATCGTTTTCGCCGAACCTAATGGAATATCAAGCGTTTCCGAAACCTCTTTAAATGTTAAATCCTCGTAGAACCTTAAAATTACTACACTCTTCTCTAATTCATTTAAGTATTCCATTAAGTCGTGTAACGTTAGTTCTAAATCGATGTCCTCCTTCACGTCACCAGAAATGTACTCCTCGTATTCTGGTATTAACTGAACCGTCTTACGCTGTTTCTTCAGTAAGTCCAGCGAACAATTTATCGCAATTCTAATTAACCATGTTTTGAAATAGCTAGGTTCTTTTAGTTTTTTTATCGTTTTAAAGGAACGGTACGCCGTTTCCTGAACCACATCTAGTGCATCATTCTGGTTCTTCATATATACAAAGGCAATCCTATAAATGTCTTCTTCATACTTTTGAAATAATGTTAAAAATGCTTCATCATTGCCTTTTTGCGCTTTTTTCACTAATTCCAGCAAGCAACGAACACCCCCTTGTAGGTCTCTCTATTTATTAGACTGTCGGCTTTATCATTTAGCTTTATATTTATGAAAATATTTAACTTTTAGGCTACTCTGAAAATACGTAATTACAATTAGTGATTAACTTATCTAGTATTACTAACTTTGATGGTTTGTATTACATTCACTACAGCCTGCTTGCGTTCCAAGGCGAGTTGCCGAACTATCCTTCAACTTCCAATAAATGTAGCATACTTCATTGTACTTGTTGCTTTTTTTGATTAAAGAAGTTAAGGTAATAATAAAATTTTTTTATAGCAAAGGAGAAATATTATGAAAAAACCTATGATTGGTGTTGTTCCACTTTACGACGAGAAAAAAGAAAGCTATTGGATGCTACCTGGGTATATGGAAGGAATCGAAGCCGCTGGAGGAATCCCAGTGATGTTACCTCTTACAACAAACAATGAGATTATCAATGAGATAGCAAACACATTTGATGGATTTCTTTTTACTGGAGGGCATGATGTAAACCCCGAACTTTATGAAGAGACAATGGAGAGCTATTGTGGGGAGCCTTGCGATGATAGAGATATAATGGAAGCCATTCTTTTTAAAGAGGTATTAGGACTCAATAAACCTGCATTCGGGATTTGTCGAGGATTACAATTGTTTAATGTTTTATTAGGAGGCACACTACATCAAGACATTCCGACACAGTTTCACCCAGCTATAGAAGTTGCTCACAAACAACATCCACCTTATGATCTACCTGCTCATGTTGTTTCCATCGTAAAGGATAGCTTTCTTTATGATATCATCGGCTCCGATACGTTGATGGTGAATAGTTATCATCATCAGGGTATTAAGCAGTTAGCAACTCCATTGCAACCTGTTGCAACAGCCGAAGATGGAATGGTGGAAGCTGTTATTATGCCAGGGAAAAAGTTTGTGTTCGCTGTTCAATGGCATCCTGAATTTAATTACACTAAAGAAGAAGCTAGCCGACAACTCTTTAAGTCTTTTACACTTGCTTGTTCTTCGAAAGAGGTACTAGTAAAGACGGCGCACTGAAAAAAGATGCTTTTTCAGTGCCCACCTTTAACATTATACTATTTACCAATTCTTTTATTTTTGTCGTTTCTCAGAAACAACCTCACAAACCTTCATATACATATTCTCCAATCCCGTTTCCGTAGCCTCAAAACTAAATGCATTATCGACTTCAACGCCTATATTACTAGCTTCTAAAACTGCATCCATATTTGCACCAAGGAAGATAAAATCCCAACTATATTTTTCCCTCTGATGAGTAATCAATTCTCTTACTTTATCGTAGGTAAATTCACGGCTAGCATTCTCCATTCCATCTGTTGTGATTACAAAGATAACCTTATTGGGTCTATCCTCTTCCTTTGTTTTACTCAACCTATTCCCAACCTCTAAGATTGTCTTCCCTACTGAGTCAAGTAAAGCTGTACTACCTCTAACATAGTATTGCCTTTCTGTAAGTCTTACTGCATGAGAAGCGATTCCATCCCACAATAATTCATACTCATCGTCAAATAGAACTGCTGTAACTAATGTATTTCCATCCGAATTCGTTTGCTTTTCTACAAACGAATTAAAGCCATTAATTGTATCTCTTTCTAACCCAGCCATAGAACCACTTCGATCAAGCAAAAATATTATTTCCGTTATGTTTCTAGACATATCATCATCTCCTCACAGTCTTGATGATATAATTGTAGCTAAGATAGACAGTAATTAGGTCGCTTGGTAAGCGACATTTCATAGACTTAGAATTTTTTTCTACTGACATATATAAGGGGGATCTTTATGCTTGAGAAAAAAATGCTGAAACAACTAGAACAATATGTAAATGACCACCTCGAATTAATAGTTATTGAAGCATCCTATAACACGTCTGATAGTATCGATAGCGAGATTCTATACGACTTACACTCTAGCGAATTAGAGGAATACATTGACCTAAATAAAAAGCCAACACTTCAGCAAGTATTATTTGCCTTCATCGATCAGAGAAACTTACTAGATACGGAGGTTTATAAAAAAGCTAGAATTGATCGGAAACATTTTTCAAAGATACGCTCGAATCAAAATTATCATCCTAAAAAAAATACGATTATAGCACTTGCTTTAGCTCTTGAGCTTTCCAAGGATGACACAGAAAAACTATTGAGTTCTGCAGGGTTTACCCTAACAGAAAGCAACACCTCTGACCTTGTTATTCAATTTTGCTTAGAGAAGAAAATATATGATATTGATTCTGTTAATGAAGCTTTGGAGTATTTTAGTCTGAAACCATTGATAGGCTGAAGGATACTAGATCCACACTATACATAAGCAGAAGATGCCCTAATGCATAGCAAAAAGGCTAGTCTCGAGGAAACTAGCCTAAAAATAGAAATAATACAAATAATGAAAGAATAGTGGAGCCGTATATGTTAAGCTATCAATTTTACTAATAAATTTATCTTGTTTGATAGCCTTATTGGCATCCTGGTCAAATGCTAAGTTTCTTTTTAACACAGATACAGCGAGGGTTCCAAAAAATCCGCCAAAGCCTATTAAAACTCCAGCAAAAATGGAGTGTACTGTATTCATAGGTGTTAATATAGATCCTAAAAAATAGGAAAGCACAATAACAGAAAGCAACCCAACTGCAAACCCTTCCCACGTTATGTTAGGATTGGATGACGGTATAATTTTATATTTTCCAAGTTTCTTAGAAACCAAATAATGAATGACATCGTTCGCTTGAGTTAATACGACTAAATATAAGACAAGCCACCCACCATATTGTTGGGCTAATTCAAAGTGCTGGGGGGCAATTACCGTTAACTTAGGAAATAACGCTAGGTGACTAATCCCGAAGACCATTAACATCAAGCCCCACTGAGTAGATGCGACTGAATTTAAGAATCCAATACTACCACTTTTAAAGATTCTAACTACTGGTAGAAAAAGAAAAACATAAATAGGAATAAAAATAATGAACATTCCGTACCAACCGATATAAATCCAATAAAAGTGTAATGGGATAGCGAGATATGCCCAAATAAATAATCGTCGATCTTGTTTTCTCGTTTTTATCATGGAAAAGTATTCTTTAAGTGCGAGAGAACAAAGAATAGCTAAAGAAATTAATGATACCGTTGGACTAAATATTAACGATATACTATATACAATAGCCATTCCCCACCACAGCTTAGTTCGGACAACTAATTCGTCATAATTATTTTTCTTTTTGAAATAATTTATTAATGTAACTACTATACTTATTACAATAAGTACGATAAAAATAATGTATAAATATGTATAAATGTCACTCACATTTTTCACTCCTATTTTTTAAATAGGCTCTGTTAAACGTTCTTAACATAACCATTTCAATAGATTAAGAACCACCTTGGAACGAAGGAGAAAAAACATTGGATAGAAAAGTTTATGTACTACTTACCGACACAGGAACGATTTTTACAAAAACCATAAAACAATATACAAGGGCCCCTTACAATCATTCTTCCATTGCCTTAGACAGTGAATTATTAGAGCTTTATAGTTTCGGTAGGAGAAACCCCAAGAATCCATTATACGGTGGGTTTGTAAAAGAAGATGTTCTTCAAGGTACCTATAAATTATATCCTCAAACTACCTGTGCTGTATATGAAATAAATGTAAGTGAAAGACAAATCGCAAAAATGAGAAGAATGATCAATTTATTTGAAAAAAATAAAAGTAGGATGCTCTATAATATTTTCGGTGTAATTGGGATTGCATTAAAGGAGCCTTTGGAACCTTGGGGATCATACTTCTGCTCGCAATTTGTGGCGGAACTTTTAGAGCGATCAGGAGTAAAGCTTTGGGATAAAATACCTGCACTTGTTACACCAGATGACTTTCGAAAGTCAGACAAAACAAAGCTCATATATGAAGGACTCTTGTTGGAGTATCCTGCTGTAAGGAAACGTAAAATAGATGATGACTTTGGCTGTACTTAGGAGGAATTGGGGCGCTGGAGCTAGACATCTTCTAGGACCAAAAAAGTTATTCTTTCTTATATTGCGAGAAAAGACTGAGTGAATGGTACTCAGTCTTTTTTAAACAGGGATGTATGGAAGTTTTAGTGGATAATCCATATCCTTTTGTAGTTTCTATTCTTTATACATCATCAAGCTTTTTATCTAAATCATTGTTCTTCGTTATTGTTAATTTATCGATATGACCAACATTAACTAGAATGATTTTCGAAAAACTTACTAATCCAATTACTATACCGATCACTACTCCTATTCCTAGATACACTGTTTTCCCCTTCATTGAATAACCAACTCCAGACCCATTCTATTTAGTCCACTCTCTTTCTAACTTTAGTGATTTATTCAACAGCGGAATGGTTCTTTCCTTTTTCTGTTTCTTATTTGGTAAAAAATATAGTTTTATCATATAAAAGAATAGGAATAAACTAAAAACCTTTCAACATGAATGAAAGGTAAAAGAAACTATAAGTTTTTCGTTAATTCCTCTTCGAAAAAGAATGTATTCGGATGTTCATTCACCGTATACGCATACCGTTTCATATTACTGATATACTGACATTTTAAGATTGTTACTGATTCTCCGGACTCTTTAATATTCACTTCTTCTCCAACGGAAAATTGACTTTTCTTCATGGTATCACCATTCCTCAAAAATATTGATTCACTCATTTAACTTATCTTTCACATTTGCCCACTTGTTTATTACTTATATAATACATTCTCTAAATATCATTATACCATAACAATCTTCGACATCAGATAATTGATGTCAACATTCGTTTTATATTGAGCAAATATGTACATTTTATTAATCTATACCCTTTACAAAGCAAATTAATCTGTTCACTTCTTTAAATCCGATGTTTCTGTGAAACTCATAGCTAACAGCATTATCTTGTTCTATATCCGAAGCCATTTCCTTACACCCTTTCGATGCAGCCCATTGCTCCCCTTTATTCACCAATTCTCTTGCTACCTTTTTCCCTCTAAAATTAGGATTTACATAAATGCCTTCCACATACCCAACAGGACTTGTTGAAGTTCCTTCTACGTAATCGTGTCTAACAGAAACATGTATAAATCCAACAAACGAATCTTCTATTTTTGATAAAAATACAGTTTCATTCTTTGAATGTAGAATTCGTACGTATTCTTTTTTTAAACCTTCATATGTATTATCTTCCCAAAGTTCTAAAGCCATTGATACTACTATATCTAGAGTTCCCTGACGTATCTCGATTATATCCATTTCTTCACCTTTCTCGGATAACAATTTAATTGTGTTACTGTTTAGAATAAAAAGAACCCATCCATTACATTATAACAGATAGGTTCTTTATATTTAGGCTGCTTTCATATGTTGTTTCTTTGAACGTTTAAATAAACGCTTTATTCCTGTTTTCACATCCTCAAACAATAAATATATCGAAGGAATAAGTAGTAACGTAATACCAGTTGCAAAGAGTAGACCAGAGATAATAACAACAGCTAATGGAGCCTGGTAATTACTTGCTGAACCAGTTGCAATGGCAAGTGGTAGCATGCCCCCACATGTTGTCAAAGTTGTCATAAAAATAGGACGCAATCGATTTTTCCCAGCTTCAATTAAAGCTGCTTTCGAATCTAACCCTTCTGTTCTCAGTTGTTTCGTTCTATCAATGAGAAGAATGGCGTTATTTAGGACAATACCAATTAGAAATACCATTCCCATTGCTGATAATATGCTTAGTTCTGACTGGGTAACAAGTAAGCCGAGCAAAGCACCTGTTGCTGTCAATGGAATCACAGACATCACGATAAATGGGTGAAGGAAGCTATTAAATTGAATTGCCATAACCACATACACCAAGAAAATTGCAATCCCTAAAATCATCACCATTTCTTGCATCGCTTCCGTTTGCTCCTGCAGGCTCCCTCCCGTACTGACGGTATAACCAACTGGTGTCTCAAAGTTCTTTAGTAACTCCTCAATGTCTCGATTTACCGAACCTAAATCTCTTCCTTCAATATCTGCTAAAATGGTGACCATTCTATCTCCATCTCTTCTGGAGATATTAATTGGAACCTCTGTTTCTTGTAGAGATAGGTAGGAAGAAAGCTCTTTATACCCATTTATCGTTGGGACCTCTAGAGACAACAGGTCTTGTTTATTTTCAATAGACACATTGGAAGTGACGAAGATCTCTGGTCTAACATCTACTCCCCCTTCCAACTCTCCTGCAGGGATTTTTGCAGACCATTCTTGTAATTGAGATAATAACTGAAGATCACTCACTTGATCAAGCTTCATTTGATCCTCATCCAAACTAATAACCTGCTCTTTTATGGTTTTATTCGCTGAAGAAGTGATCCCAACTAAACCATCTACAGACGTAAGTTCCTTTTCCAGATCTCTAGTGATCTCACTTAATTGGTGTAAGCTTTCCCCTTTTATTTCGATTACAACAGGTAAGGCTGCGCCTCCACCAAAATCTGCACCTGACACACTTTGAACTGGGTAATTCTCCTCCATTGCGCGGAGCTCACTATTAATTTGTTCATTCACTACACTTTGCTCCACTGAGACTTTATCACCTTTGGTCATGTTGATAAGGATGTAAAAGTAGTCTATATCATTCATAATTAAATTAGTTTCTACATCCTTTATATTTGATAGTCGTTCATTAATTTCTAGAGCTATTGCTTCACGATCTTCCGGTGTGATTCCATCCTCTAGCTCCACCATGAGTTCTGCATAGCGATTTAGCACATCCGGCATAACACTCATTGGTATCTTGGTAACTAATAGGATGGAACTAACAAAAACAACAATAAATAATGCGATCAAGCTGTAACGATGGCGTTTCTTTCTTGTAATCCAACTCACCACCTTACCATAGCTAGAAACAATAACACCTTCTTGAATATCTCGTTTCTTGTTTTTCACCTTTAAAAAGTTTTCACTTAATGTTGGAATTAACGTAAATGCAACGATAACAGAGCTAACTAAGGTTATGACTACTATTAAGGATAAGACGATCATGAATTGCCCCATCTCTCCACCTAATAAGCCGATTGGCACAAATACAACAATGGTTGTTAACATAGAAGCTATAACAGCAGTAGCAACTTCTTTCACCCCTAATAATACTGCTTCTAGTTTTTGATGACCCTTCTCTTTTTGCCTATAAATTGATTCCAGTATTACGATGGACGAATCTACCATCATCCCAATACCAAGCCCTAATCCAATAAGAGTCAACATATTAAAGCTATAATCCAAGAGCCACATCCCAATAAATGTAAGCAGAATAGATAATGGAATGGATAATCCAATAATAAATATGGCGCGTATATTTCGTAAAAACAAAATGAGGACAACTAAGGCTATAATTCCCCCAAGCAATACATTCATGCTAACCCCATCGATAGCTTCAGTTACGTAATCCGCTTGTGCAACTAGCTCTTCAAAATCAAAACTAGGAACAAGACCTTCTTCTCTTATTTGTGCAATTTCCTCACGAACAGCTGCTGCCATTTCTACTTGTGTTACATTGTTAGCTCGACCAATTTGCACAAATATAAAATCCTTTGTACCGTTATTCCATCCTACCGAATTTGTAGTTAGCTTTTCTTCGTAAACACGAGCTATATCTCGTAATTGGATAAATCCATCAGATGTTGGTAGCTCCATGTTTTGCACATCATCTAAGGATGCTAGTGACGCAGACCACCTAACCGTTGTTTTTGCTGCATCTCCATTTAAAGTAGCAACAGACGTATCAACATTTCCCTGCTGGAGCAACTGGACAACTTGTTGCGTTGATATCCCTGTCTCCTGCAACTTGTTGACATCAAGTTCCACTATTACTTCCTTTTTTTCTACGCCCTCTAATCCAACCTCTCTTACCTCGGGAAGAGCTTCTAACCGTGGCTTTAGAATTTCCCTCCCAAACTCCGACATAGCGTCCACTGTACCATTACTCATTGTCATATAAAACTCATATGGCTGATCCGTAGAATATTGCTGCGCTTGAATAAAAGTTACTCCTGGAAGCTGGCTTTCTATTCCTTTTAAAGAAGTTTCAATTTCTTTGAATACCTCTTCTCCTTGACCTTCTTCTGCCTGAACCTGGAGTGTACTAACCCCGATAGAAGATGAACTGTTAACATGATTTACTCCCTCAACATTTAACACGATTCGTTCTATAGGTTTCGTGATATTTTGCTCTACATCAAGAGTTGACATATCTCCTGCATGTACATAAATGTGAGTACCATCAAACGACATAGCAGGAAAGAGTTCACGATCCAATTTCCCCGATACAAAAATACCTAGAATAAAAATAAACACGACCATAAGGACAACAACAATTTTTCTACTCATTAACAGACGTAACAAACCCATTGTATTCCCTCCTCATATCAAACAAACTCATTATACATACGAATACCGAAAAGAAATATTTATTATTTGTAAATTTTTCCTCCAGCGTTTTCATACTTTATATTACTTGAGGATCGGATTCACAAAAATGAGCCTTAGACTGATTTTCTATAAGTCTTTGGTCGTATGGGGATCTTCTACCAACATATACGATCTTTCCCGCCTAAGAAAATACAAGGCGCCCTTTCATGACCGAAATGCAAATGTTCTGGACGAACGAAAAGCGAAATTCGCTTGCAATCTGCGAAGAAAAATGTTCTTCCAGTTGAAAAGTGCTTTTTACTTTTTAATCGGCCAGGTTATTTGACACGAGGTCATGGCTCTTGGAGCTAGACAACTTTCTAAGTCCAAAAATGTTATACGCTTATCTTTCAACAAAAAAAAGCCACTACGTTTACTTAAAAACGTAGGACTTCCATCTAAGTATTCTTATTATCTTTTATCGCTTGTTCCAACCTTTCAATTTTATCTGTTAAAAGGTCTATCTTTTTATTCAAATCAATCACATCGATGTCTGTATCACTACTTTTTAATTCCATCGTTCTTCTTTTATGCCATAGCACACCTAAGGTAATTATGATTGCTGTTAAAAAAGGAAAAACTACTATTAAAAACTCAAAAAAGCCCACCGGATCACCTCCTAGGAAGTTAGATAATTGTATTAAATCAATTTACGTTTATGCTCTCATATAAGTTTCAAAAGTAAAATTAAACTCTAACCTAGTCAAAAAAAGCTACCTCTATGAAAATAGAAGTAGCACACAGTTTTATAAAAATTTGATTTTTTAACCCTGCATCAAGTCCCACAATACGTCCGATAATCACAACTTATTTCCTCAGGTGGTGCAGTAGCATATTCTTCCTGCTCTGACGAGTGTGCAAACGGATCTGCAAGGACTTTTAGAAGTTTTTCCATCACCGTGTAATCTCTGTCCTCCACTGCAGCATCAAGTGCTTCCTCCACTCGATGGTTACGAGGTATCACAGCTGGGTTGTAGTTCCGCATTAATTTATCCAACTCTTCTTTTGTATCCTGTTGTCTACTTCGTCTCTCCTGCCACTTTTCATTCCACTGAATAAAATCATCAGTCTTGGAAAAATCGAGTCTTTCCGTGTCAAAGGATAATGCGACGAATGTGTTTGTAAAGTCCGCACGATGTTTTTTCATCATAGAAAGTAACTCTTCAATAAGTCCTTCATCTTGATCTTCTTCATTAAAAATCCCCAGCTTCGCTCTCATTCCTTTGAGCCAATTTCCCTTATACAATTCAGGATAAACAGAAATCTCTGCTTGCGCTATTTCCACTGCCTTGTCTTGATCCTCATGCAAAAGTGGTAATAACGTTTCTGCAAACCTCGCTAAATTCCAACCTCCAATTGGTGGTTGGTTCCCATATGCATAACGCCCTTGTCTATCAATAGAACTAAAAACAGTCTCTGGATCATACATATCCATGAAAGCACAAGGTCCATAATCAATCGTCTCTCCGCTAATTGTCATATTGTCCGTGTTCATGACTCCATGGATAAATCCAACTAGTTGCCATCTCGATATTAAATCCGCTTGTCGTTTAATCACGCCTCTTAATAGAGAAAGATACGGGGCTTCTTTATCCTTTATTTCAGGATAATGTCGGTCAATCGTATAATCGGCTAATTGGCGCAATTCCTCCACGGATCCCCATTTGGCAGCATATTGAAACGTTCCAACTCGAATATGACTTGCTGCTATACGAGTAAGGACAGCTCCTGGTAAATCCGTTTCTCTTATCACATCCTCACCTGTAGTAACTACTGCTAAACTACGGGTTGTAGGGATACGTAAGGCGTGCATTGCTTCACTCATAATATATTCACGTAACATCGGGCCTAATGACGCTCGTCCATCTCCACCTCTGGAATATGGCGTTCTACCAGGTCCTTTTAACTGAATATCGAACCGAGAATTTTGCGGTGTAATCTGCTCCCCAAGAAGAATGGCGCGTCCATCACCTAACATCGTAAAATGTCCAAATTGATGCCCAGCATATGCCTGTGCAAGAGGATTCCCCCCCTCAGGTACATCATTACCAGCGAAAATAGCAACCCCACTCTCACTCTTTAATTTCTCCCCATTTACACCTAGCAACGTAGCCAATGAATCATTAAAAATTATTAACTCAGGGGATGCAACCGGAGTTGGCTTTTGGTTACTAAAATATATATCAGGTAGCCGAGAGTAACTGTGGTCAAAGTTCCAACCCATTTCGTTTTTTTCGTTTCCATTCGTCATTACAGACCCTCCTTTATCTCTTATATCTATGGTACGTCCTTTTAGTAAAAAACAAAAATCTCATGCTTCAAATAATTTCTTAACCTCTATGACTATTTCTTCTACATTTTTTACTAATAATACCTGAATATACGAAGTTCTATACACATACGGTAGAATGACAAAAGCAATTTCGATAATTTGAAACTTTCTTCCAGTTGCTACGTATACTTTGATGAATAAAAAAATGGGAGGTATTTATTACGTGAAGAAAATAATTTATTTACTTACTACTTGCTCCTTTGTTTTACTACTAGGGGCCTGTAATGATGTGGAAGTTGATGGAGATATGACACTTGAGGACATTATGAATGGGTCCATTTCAGCAATGGAAGAACTTAATAGTTATGCTATGGAAATGGAGATGGAACAAACGATAGATTTATCCGATGACGAGTCGATGACGATGAATATGTCAAGCGTTTCAGAAGTACACCAAGATCCTATGATTCTTTTTCAAACAATTTCCATGGATATGTTAGGAGAAACACTGTCATACGAATCGTATTTTTCTGAAGAACATGGTTTCTTTATGGAGGACCCGATGATGGGCGGATGGATGAAATACCCAGATTCTCTTGTTACGGAAATAATTGATATAGAAACTCAAATGAGTCCAGAAGAACAATTAAAGCCTTTAATGGAATACATTACAGATGTATCATTAAGTTCTGATGATGACTTTTATACCCTCAATCTAGCTGGAGAAGACGTTGACATGCAAGCATTTTTTGAAGAAATTAATGGAATGTTCGGTGAAGGAATGGATGAATTAGAAACTTTCATGCCAGACATGACAATAGATGAGTTGCAATATGAAATTGTAATAGACAAAGAAACTTTGTATCAAACTGCGACCAATGTACACATGGTACTAACTATGGAAATGCTTGGTGAAACGTTGTCTACAACACAGAACATAAAAATGAAAATGAGTAAGTTTAATGAAATAGAATCTCTTGTTATTCCAGAGGATGTAATAAATAACGCTGTAGAGATGTCTGAGACAGATTTATTTGGATTTTAGAAAATGTACAGGAAATCTCAATGGGCACCGTCCATTGAGATTTCCTGTAGAATAACTATTAGAACAAGTAACTCCGTTTACCCCTGTTTAACAGATAACTTACGGTACCAACAACAACACCTAACAAGGCACCTACTGCTACTTCTTCTGGTTGATGACCAAGTTGTTCTTTTAACTGTCTTTCTTTTCGTTCGTGATAATTACCTGTAGATTCTCCTGCTAATTGTTCCACTTTCGCCTCTAATTCATTGACTCTCATGGAGGTTTCTCCAGCATATCTTCTTATACCTTGAGCATCATACATCACAATCAAACCAAAGATTACAGCTAGTGCAAAATCAAGCTTCCTTCCACCTAACCTTAAACCAGTGTAAGTTGCTAACGATGCAACACCAGCTGAGTGAGAGCTAGGCATTCCTCCTGATGCAAATAGGGTTTGCCAAGACCACTTTTTCGTTTCCAATTGCTTTAACGGTATTTTCAAAAATTGTGCTATTACTATTGCAAGTATCGATGTTACTATTCCTCTACTCACGGTAATCACCTCTTTGTTAGTTTTAGGGAAACACCTATAAACTATACAAAGCACAACTAAAAGTTCATCTATCTTTTCTCTTGAAATTTTTTCCTCATCACTACAAAGAGGGCACCGAAAAGGTTAATAATAAACTTATTTCAGCCCCCACTAAGATAGTTATTTCCCAAACCGCTTACGGTACCCGCATTTACGACACAGTTCCTCTACCGCTTCTCTCCGCGAAAATCCATCCACAAGATTTTTCGCGCGATCTCCTTCTATAATCTCGGAAAAAGAGGATTCGTTTATATTTCCAAGGTTTATTATTCCTTCCCCATCTAAACAACAAGGGATAACTGTTCCATTAGCTAAAATCCCCGCCTGATTACGAAGTCCATAACAGAAGCCTTTTCCATCATCCTCTTCTTCATGTAAAGCCGGCCACTGAAACTGCAAATCCTGATTGATATAGATACGTTCCGCAACCTTCACACCACTTCCAGGAACAACTTTCTCTTCAATCTTATAATCCAAGTCAAATTCTCTTTCAATCATTCTAAGTATGTCACGATTCTGCTGTTTCTCTAGATTCGTGGCATTATCTGGAGCGAGGTTCCATAATCTCAAAGAAAAAATAACATTGGATTCACTCGTAACTTCTTTAATAAAAGAAAGAATACTGCTAACATACCCTTCTTTATCCTTTGACCCAGCATGCCCGTCAAAGCTATGAAGAGAAAAGTTCATCTGCCTTAACGCAGGTTTGTTCATCAATTTATGCTTATTTTTATTAATTAACGTACCATTCGTTGTAATGTTAACTTTAAATCCTTTTTCATGACATAGATCTAATAGCTTATCAATCTTTGGATGAAGCAATGGCTCTCCTTTAACATGTAGATAAATATAGTCTGTAAAAGGTTTAATTTGATCTAATCTTTTCGAAAAATCCTCTACACTAATAAATTGTTTTTGCCGTTCTGTAGGAGGGCAAAAGCTGCATGCGAGATTACATATACTCGTAATCTCCACGTAAAATTTCTTAAACCTTTTCAATGGCGTTTCCTCGCTTCTTTACTCTTCAGTCGGTTTAAATCGGAACCAACCAAAATCGAAATTCGAGCCTGGTAGGAAAATGAAAGTAACTTTTTGCAATCCAGTGATGCTATCTAGATCGAAAACTCGTTCTTCAAATCCATCCGACTGTGTAAATTCCACAAGCTGATTGGTCTCTCCTGCTTCATTCTCAAATCGAATATGAATCGTATTTTTATCAATAGGAGAGTTTCCATAGATAACTAATGTTGATGTACCTTCACTTGTGAAATCCATTTGTTCATATTGTAAAGATACATTATTCCCAATTCCTTGAACAGATTTATTTGTTACCAAATACGTATCTCCATATATATGATCGCAGTCTGCAGCTGAATTTTGTTCAAAGGCACGATTCTTTTTCTCAAAGGAAAAGCCTTTTATATGAATTTTTTTATTCACAACAAAACATAAGGAAGTAATTCCTTGAAGTCTCTTCGATAAGCGATATGATTCCTCTTGATAGACATTCCATTTGGATTCTTTTTGATAAATAACATCCGCAATAAGTGTGCTTCCCTCTTCTTCTGGCATACCTTCCCAGATTTGGATGGGGTACTCTTCACTTGATAACGCAAAAATAGGGATGGTGATGGTATCAGACCCATAGCTACCAAAGTCTATTTCTCGGAAGCCAACTTGCGTTTCTCCATCTCTACTCGTAGCGACCCCACGTTCGTTGCCGTTACTAACTTCCCCTTTGCTATAATCATATAAACCTGCAGAGATAAAGCCATAAGGATCCTTATATGCTGTTCCGAGTCCTTCTGCTTTCATTTCTAGTTCAGAAATAAGCTTCGTTTTTTCCGTACCATTTTTGCTTGTACAGCGAACTCGAAAGATCCCATCTCCCAGTGCAGTTATTTTCGCTTCCAGTCCGTTGGCTTCTACCTTTGAAATATTGGACTCGATTCCTACATCATTTACAACACTCCACTCCACTTCTTGATAGGAAGTGTTTTCTGGAAATAATTTTGCTCGCACAACCATCTCTTTATTCGTTTCTTCAAACACCTGTCCAGATTCACTAATGATTTCTATCTTTCGAACAGGAATTTCATTCTCTTTCCCCATCACAACCGAGATTTCTTGATTAGTACTTTTAGGAGCCGTACCAATAACCTGTCCACCCTCAACTTGCAGTGAATCGATGTGCACTACTTTCGATTCCATCCCTTCCGATGATACTTCTACTTTTATTTTTCCTGACTCAAGCGTAGCCCCAATGATCGCCATTAGCTTCCCACTAAATAACCGTCTACTGACGCCTTTGTACGCATCGTAATCTGTACTATCTCCATTATCAAGTCCTAGTAAACGACCCGCTCCGGTCACATCCACACGGACTCGGTTTGTTGCATTGTGTACAGGGTTTCCAGCTTCGTCTTCCATTGATATTTCCAGAAAAATTAAGTCTGTACCATTTGCAGAAATGAACTCTCTGTCAGCATGTAAACACACTTTTTTGGCATCTTTAAAGGATGACTTCACATCTGTTGCAATAATATTTCCATCTTCATCATACGCATTTGCTTTTAGTTCTCCCTCTTCATATGGAACCTTCCACCATCCAACAAGTTGTGTACCGTTTTCATGATCAATATCATGCGTTCCAATGGTTTTCCCGTTCAGCTGAAGCTCCACTTTAGGTGCATTGGAGCAAACGCGAACATCGATAATTTGACCTTTATTGAAATCCCAATACGGGAAAAGATGCACCATCGGTTTTGTCTTATAATCAGTCCAAGCAGCTTGATAAATATAATACGAATCTTTCGGAAACGTAGCTGTATCTATTTGCCCTAAATAGGAATTCTTCGTATGATATGGTGTTGGCTCTCCAATATAATCAAATCCAGTCCAAAGAAATTGCCCTAGTGAGAAAGGCGTATCTCGTTCTGCCAAGATGCAGGCTTCAATCGACTTTGCTCCCCAGCTTGTCGTGCTATTTCCAAGGGCCGAGCACTGCTCGTCATCGTCAGCTAGAATGGATTTTTCAAAAGGAAAATGATAAATCCCCCTACTTTGAACAATAGAAGATGTTTCACTTCCATAAATAATCCAATCAGGATACTCTTCGTGATGTTTCTCATAGTATTTTTCCGCATAGTTATATCCTGCAATTTTGACAATGTCTGCACACTTTTGAGCGTTTTCCCAAGGCATATAATTCGATCCTATAGTGACTTTCGCATTTTCTTTTGGATCAAATTCCTTCACATACCCCAATAACATTCTCGTTAATTCCTGACCTCGCTCATCTGCATGAGTATCATAAATTTCATTTCCTATACTCCACATTAAGAGACTTGGATGATTTCGATCTCGTAACACCCAGCTTTTCACATCTTTATATGCCCAATCCTTAAAAAATCTCGCATAATCATAAGGCGTTTTCGGTCGTTCCCACATATCAAACGCTTCTGTAACAACAAGGAATCCCATTTCATCTGCTAAATCCATGAACTCAACTGCGGGCATATTATGAGCTGTTCTTAGAGCGTTTACACCCATATCTTTTAAAATATGGAACCTTCTTTTTAACGCAGATGTATTAAACGCAGCTCCTAACGCACCTAAGTCGTGATGTTCGCAAACACCATTTAGCTTCATTTTTTGCCCATTTAGCTTAAAACCGTTATTTGGGTCCATCTCCATTGTTCGAAAACCAAGGTTTTGAGATACTCTTTCCAGTACTTCCGAAGTAGATAGCTCCAATGTCGTGTCAAGTTGATATAAGTTCGGATCGTCTGTATTCCATAATAAAGGATCTTTTACGATTATGGATTGACGGTCCGTAGTAGTTGAATCTCCTTCCGCAGTAACAGTTGCGTGAGAGGATGCTATTTGCTCTCCTTTATAAAAAACAACGTGTGATAGTTGGACATCTTGGTCTATCTCTAACTCTGTATCGATTTCTACAAACCAGTCATTACCTCTCTGTTCTGTAGAAACATAAATTCCATCTGTGATGATGTGCGTTTTCGCTCTTGTTTTAAGCCAAACATTTCGATATATACCTGCTCCTGAGTACCATCGACTATTTGGACTCTGGTGTACAACCTTCACAATAATTTCATTGTCTCCCTCAACAAGAGCATCTGTGATCTCGTGTTCAAAGGAAGAGTATCCATTCTTCCATTCACCAACAAACTGCTTATTTACATAAAGAGACGAATCCATATAGACCCCATCAAAATAAAGGAGAACATGGTCCTCTTTTTTTGTATATGTAAATGTTTTACGATACCAGCCTATACTGTTTTCATATAAATCCAATGTGTTATAAATAAGCCAATCGTGCGGTACATCGATTGGTTTAAAATGTAACGATTCATGATCCGAAACTCCGAGACTACTTTTAGAAAATTCCCAACCATCATTAAATAGAACTTTTTTATTCAAGTTATTTTCACTCATATTCTATCTCCCTTACCGAACCGTTTGTATTCCTTTTGACACCATCTAGTTTGTGTAAGCTATTAATACTATCGAAATAAAACTACCATGCTTGTATGGTAGTTTCTATTATACATTGATTACACAAACAAAAAACAGTAGGAGCTCCAAGATCGTATTGATCTCTACACCCATACTGTTTTCTAAAAATGAAATTAGTGCATCCCTTTCCATTCTCCCTGATTTTTGGATGCTTTTTCTTTTTTCGCTTTTTCTTTATGTTTTCGGTTAGCTGCAGCACTTCCAGGTTCTTTTGCGAACTCAGAATCCGTTTTACTAGAGTCAAATCCCTGTTTATTCTTTTGGTCTGCGTCTGTTTTCCCACTTCTTTTCGCCATAAATATCCCTCCTTTTTCTTTATTATTAGAATTATCAAGAGGAATATACGTTGTTGCTTACAATGGAAATTACATGATAGACCTCCATGAAAGTTAAAATTTTCACCATGACGGATGAAAAAACGTTATGAGTATAGTTAGTACTCTTCACTTTATATGGAATGAGCGCAAGTCCACGAACTCCAGTGGGAAGTAGAGTAGAGGCGAGACACCGTAGTGACGAAGTCGTGAAGGTGGCTCGGTAACTCCCCACAGGAAAGGAGTGGACTGGAGCGAATGGAATATTATCCAACAAAATTAGTAATACTAGATAAATTTGACTACCACTAACTAGTGTATTTTCTGGATAGCTGTTATAATTAGACCCTTAACTCTTGCTCTTTACGCAACTTCTGTGCCGCTTTCACCATATTTTTCAATGATGCTATCGTTTCTTCTTCCTTTCTTGTTTTTAGGCCACAATCTGGATTTACCCAAAATTGCTCCTTTGTAATAACCTCTAAAGCATCGTTCAATATTTTACTTATTTCATCTACACTTGGAACTCTTGGACTATGAATATCGTAAACCCCTAAGCCGATACCAAGCTCATAGTTTCTTTGTTTTAATGAGTGTATCAATTCTCCGTGACTTCTTGATGTCTCAATGGAAATAACGTCTGCATCAAGGGCACGAATTGGACCAATAAAATCGTTAAATTCGCAATAGCACATATGGGTATGAATTTGAGTTTCATTTTCCACGCGAGATGTTGCTAACTTGAAGGAATTTACACTCCAAGAAAGATATTCTTCCCAATTTTCTTTCCTCAATGGAAGTCCTTCTCGTAATGCAGGTTCATCTACTTGGATAATAGCGATTCCTGCATTTTCTAATGCTCGGACTTCCTCTCTTAGAGCTAAGGCAATTTGATTTGCCACTTGATCTCGAGAAATATCATCCCGAACGAAGGACCAATTCAAAATCGTGACTGGACCTGTTAACATTCCTTTTACGTGCTTCGAAGTTAATTGCTGAGCTTCTTTTACCTCTTTCACTGTCATTGGTGCTGTCCACTCCACATCTCCATAGATAATTGGTGGCTTCACACAACGAGATCCATAGGACACAACCCAAGCATTATCAGTAAATGCAAAACCACTTAGCTTCTCACCGAAATACTCCACCATGTCTGTTCGCTCAAACTCCCCATGTACAAATACATCTAGTCCAATATCTTCTTGGATCTGAATCCAACGAGCTGTTTCCTTTCTAACAAACTCTTCATAAACTGCATCTGTAATTTCTTTTTTCCTCCACGCAGTCCGTGTACGTTTTACTTCAGGTGACTGAGGGAAGCTACCGATCGTTGTTGTTGGAAAATCCGGCAGTTGTAGTACTTTTTGTTGTAAGACTTGGCGGTCCACATAAGACATAGGTCTTTGAAAATCTTCTGGTTGCACGTGTAATAGAAGTTCTTTTACTACTTCATTTTTTCTACTTTCATGATTTGCTAATGCATCGATTGCTTGCATACTTTGTGATAAGCAATTCTTATTCGACCACTCACCTTCTTTTATGAAGATGGAAACATCCAGTATTTCGGACACTTTTTCATCTGCAAACGCTAGAGCATTCGTTAATGTCTTATCTAAGTTCGTTTCCGTTTTCGTAGTTACAGGTACATGTTGCAAACTGCATGAAGACTGTATCCAAGTATGTTTTGCATTCGTTAATTTTACAATTGCATTTATATCCGTTGACATCTCTGCCAAATTGCCTCGCCATATATCTCGACCGTTTACAATACCAATTCCTAATACTTTCTGTTCAGGGAATCCATATTTTCGAATAGAGTTCATATTCTCTTTTTTTCCATGTACAAAATCAAGCCCAATCCCTGCAACAGGTAATTGCGACAATTTTTCATAAGCGGAAAGACCCTCAAAGTATGTTTGTAACATGATTTGAGCTCTTGGTACTTCTGTGGCTATTTGCTTATAAATTTCTTGCACTAGCTTTACATCATCCTCGGATAAACTTAAGACCAAAGCAGGTTCCTCCACTTGAATCCATTCTGCTCCTGCATCAACAAGTTGCTGCAATAATTGTACATAGAGAGGAAGTAGCTTTACATATAATAAAGCTTTCGACTTTTCATCATACCCTTTCGTTAGCTGTACAAACGTATAGGGACCTATTATCGTTGGTTTAGCATTTATTCCTAATTCTTGCTTCGCTTCTTGATAGTAATCTAAAATATAGTTTCTTGTTAATCGAAGTTGTTGATCTTCATATTCCGGTACAATGTAGTGGTAATTAGTATTAAACCACTTTGTCATTTCACAAGCTACTGCATTATTAGCCCCACGAGCCATAGCATAATATGTTGATAGATCTACCTTGTCGTCTTTCCACTGATAACGATCAGGAACCATCCCAAACATAGTCGCATGGTCAAGCATACGATCGTAAAAGGTGAAATCACCTACTGTTAGTAATTCTAACCCCAATGCTTGCTGACGTTTCAAGTTTTCCAATCGAATAGATTTCATGTTTGTTAGATAGGTCTCCTCTTGTAATTCACCTTTCCAATAGGCTTCTAAACAACGTTTCCATTCGCGATTCTCTCCAATATACGGATATCCAACAGCTGTACTAATTACTTTCATTCCCAAAGTTCCTCCTCATATTTGCACTATTTTCTTTCATTACATATTTTCCAAACACAAAAAGCCATCTCCACGGAAGGGAAATGGCTATACAAGCAAGTAATGGGTACACCTAAGAAAGCATGCTTCACATGCAACTCATAACTCGTTTGTCGTACAAATTAATTTCACCACCTATTTCCACGTAGGTATTTGGTGTGTACTAGAAGTTGGCAGGTCTCCTGGCTTATCTTCAATGCTCCTCACACCTTCCCATCATTATGATAGTGGTCTTCGTGATTTGCTCCGATTTACAGTTGCGGGACAGCGACGGACTTTCACCGTTCTTCCCTTTTAAGCCAAGCCTTTGCTTGGCACCAATTCTTACACGATATGTAATTTTACTTACTATATCATATAGATAAAATGTTGTATACAGTTATTTTATATTATTCCTATGAGATTAGTGCAATATAAACTACCTAAACGCCCATTTTTAGTAAGACATCCACCATATGATTCCTTTTCTGAATAGATTGTAAAATCAATTGAATCAGAGGTGAGTATAATGAAACGATTATATAGAAAGGACGAGTTTTCATCCCACAGTCTTTCTAATACAGAGAAATATTATCTAGAAAAGTTTGAGGAAACAATGACAGATAAAGATAATCTGTTTCCCTGTATTCCGGCAACAATCGGATATACTTTACATCATTTTTGCTATGGCTTTCTTGGCGATCCTAGGAAAACTGAGACGGTAGACGAATTAGCTCATGTATTAACGGAGTTCTCGAAATCATCAAAAAAGCTAGGAAACTACACATCACTCATTGTGTTTTATGATATTCCACAGGAGATGAAGGACTCCTACACAATTGAACAGTATGAGCAATTATTTTGGAATCATTTAAGTGACTTAACTAACGTGGACAAAGAAAAATGGCCCGAAGAAATCCCTACAGATCCTCATAACTCCCTCTGGGAATTCTGTTTTCATAGGGAAAAATACTTTATGTATTGTGCCACACCAGCACATACAAATCGAAAAAGCAGATATTTTCCAACAATGATGCTAGCAATCACACCGAGGTGGGTTTTAACGGAGTTCAATAACTCTCCTACCCATGCACAAAATATAAAATATCATATAAGGGCTCGACTTGAAAACTATGACTCTATTTCTATACATCCTGATCTTAATAGCTATGGAGAAAGTGATAATTTTGAGTGGAAACAATATTTTCTACGAGATGATGATTCTTCTTTAACGAAGTGTCCTTTTCGCCATCTATGGAAATCAAGTAAGAAGGATTAGTCATTTTTACTGTGAAAAAAAGTGGATGATGTATTGTATAGAAAATCGGTATGACTAAGATGACAAATACTCGGCATATAGATGAAGTATTCATAATACTAACATAACTACAATCTTACATTTCGGTTTGGTATTTCTATAATAAGAAAAACTAAGGTTTATCGCCAAATCCTCATTGACGAAAGGCTTAGTTTTCTTACACTTTAATCCTTTAGTGAAACTAAAATTCCTAACGTACAAAAAAAACAGAGTCCAAAGCTTTCTGACTCTGTTTCTGATTATTTTACATTATTTAGAAATTGTTATTTGAGGTTTTTACTCGAAAAACTAATTTTCTCTAGAAACAATCCTTGTGGTTCTGCCATGAGTGCTGGAAATCTTTCCTTTGATTTTAACATTCCTGCAATGGAATGAATTTCCTGTTTTCCTAAACCTACTTCAATTAAAATACCAACAATTTTCCGAACCATATTATATAAAAACCCATTTCCACGGATGCTTATTTCAATTAGTCCAGCCTTTTCCTCTAGTTCGATCGAATATATTTCTCGCACCATGGATTTTTTCTTCGATTTAGCATTGGAGAATGCAGTAAAGTCATGCTCTCCAATGAAGTGTTTGCTAGCTTCTTTCATTTCTTCTAGATCTAAGTTTTTTTCCACATGCATACTATGTTTTCGAATAAATGGATTTGTATGCTCTTCATTCCAGATCTTATATACATATGTCTTGTCCTTTGTATTGTATCGAGAATGAAATCTTTCATGAACACTAGTTACATCTAATACACTAATATCCTGTGGTAAATAACGATTTAGGTACTTTTTTATATCCGCCTCCGCCATTTCCTCTTCTAACTTAAAATTTGCAATTTGTGCTAGGGCATGAACACCTGCATCCGTTCGACTGCTGCCGATAATCTCAATTTTATAACCAGCCATTTCCGATAATACATTCTCAATTTTTCCTTGAATAGTATTTTCGTCATCACCAAGTCGCTGCCAGCCTTTATATCGCCCGCCATCATATTGAATAAGTAATTTATAGTTAAACATGTTTATCTCCTTTTTTTATGTAATTTCCGTTACTAACAATAAGGTTAACAGAATAAACTACGGAGTCCTAATTAATTCACTATTATTTTGCGCAAACACCTAATTTTCATAAGTGTAATAATGCTACCCCATTATTTTTATCATTTAGTCTGATGATGTTTCAGTAAAAGTTTAAATGGGTTTAATATAATACCCCTCTATGGACATTATCCAAGAGGGGTATTATTAAAATCAACATAGTCCTTTACCATAAGCCTTTTGAATAATTATATTCTGAATTTAGATATCATTACCCTCATATTTTCTGCCATTTCTGCCAAAGTACTCGCAGAAGAAGTAATCTCCTCCATTGATGCTAATTGTTCTTCTGAAGCAGAAGCAATATCACTAGTATTCTGTGCAGATACTTTTGCTATGCTAGATACTTCGTCTATTGATGCATTCACCTGTTCCACACTTGCTGACATTTCTTCCGTTACAGCAGAAACTTCCTGAATTTCTGAACTTACTTTTTCAATAGATGATAGAATCTGTTCAAAATTCTTTCCTGTTTCTTCAACTAGATTCATTCCTTCACTCACTTCTGAAGCTCCTCTATTCATGGCTACTACAGCTTGTGAAGTACTTTGCTGTATAGCTGCGATCAAAGTAGCTATTTGATTTGCACTTTCTTTTGATTGTTCAGCTAACTTCCTTACTTCATCTGCTACAACTGCAAAACCACGTCCATGTTCACCTGCTCTCGCTGATTCAATGGCAGCATTAAGTGCTAATAGATTTGTTTGATCTGCTATTCCTGTTATTACATCTATGATCTTACCTATTTCTACGGAATTTTTATCTAGTTCCTGAATTACTACACTAGTTTCCTGTGCAGAAGCATTAATAGAGTTCATTTGATCCACTACTTTTTTCAAAGAACTATTACCACTACTTGCTTGCTGCGTTGTATCTTGAGCAGATTCTGCTACACTTGAAGTTGATTCTGCAACTCTCTGGATTCCAATAGCCATTTCTCCAACAGCATTAGCACTCTCTTCTGTATTTTTTTCTTGTAATTCAGCCCCACTGGCAACCTCTTCTATGGAAATAGCGACTTGATTAGTAGCTGAACTCGTTTGCTCTGCACTGGCAGTTAGTTCTTCAGCTGAAGATGCAACATTCTCTGCTGTTGTATTGACCTCAAGAATTACTTCGCGTAATGTGTTTTTCATTTGATTAAATGAAACAGCTAATTCTCCAATTTCGTCTCTATTTTTTACCACAACATCATCAATAGTTAAATTACCTTCTGAGATTTGTTTTGTAGCATCTGATAATAGAATAACAGGTTTAGCAATTATTCTACTAATATACAAAGCAATTATTGTTCCTACAATGAAAACCAAAATACTGATCCCCATGATGAAATTTCTTACATTGCTTGTGCTCGATGATAATTGATCACTTGTTAGTGCAAGTTGGTGAAGCTGAAATTCGCGGAGACTATCCCCCGCCTCTGTAATTTTTGTAGTGAGAGCATCTCCCTCTTCTCTCATGAGAATTGCAACCTGATTTGAATTATTTTGTCTGCTATAATTTATTAACTTTTGAGCTACCTCAGCATATTGTCCTTCTAATTCAACATACTCTTCTACCATTTGTCTTGAGTCGGTAAGATTGGTAAGAGATAAATATTTTTCTGCATTTATTCGGAACTGTTCTCTTATACTTTCTAAATTCCGTAAGTTAGCTTCATTTCCTGTTACTAAATAGCCCCTAACAGCAATCTGTTTTAATAGAACTGCATTTTCCATATTTGTTACTAGACGTAACTTTAAACCACGGTCTTCGATTGAATCAGTATAATCACCATCTATATCATGAAATTCATTGTTTGTTATTACTGATACAATCCCAAATAATATTAGTACTGTAAAAAAACCAATTATCAATTTCCTTGCTACCGTCAACTTTACCTTCATGATGCTCTCTCCTTAAACGATGTTAATAGCCCCTATAGTTTTGCGTTTTCTATATTTCAATAGAATTGTCTTTTTTAGTTTTTACTGTAATATTTAATGACGCATCTAAAATGAATAGATAATTATTAGATGATCTATTTTCTTACTATAATGTAATGCTTAGGCAACTAAGACCCG